>JAAYSG010000021.1 GCA_012518435.1 Bacillota bacterium | reverse complement strand
CTGCTCCTCAAGCTGCAGGAAAGCAAAATGGCCGCTGGAACAGAATCTATGACGGGTAGTGGTATCGAGCTGAGGCTCTATGACGCCGAATTGGGCGTGGGTACAGAACAGATCGTCCATGATTTTGACATTCGGGATATCGTAAATGAACTTTTTTCCGCTGGGGCGGCCGGGATAGCCATAAATGATCAGAGACTAATTGCAACCTCATCCATCCGCTGTGCCGGCCCGGTTATTTTGGTAAACCAACAGCCCATAGCGGTAAATCCCGTGGTCATCAGGGCCATCGGTGATCCGGAAATACTTCTCAGCAGCCTGGACCTGATCCGCGCCGAATACCAATCAACGGGAATTGGGTTTAAGATTAACCTGGAGGAAAAGTTAACACTGCCGGCTTATGGGCAGTAGGGGGTTGGGGAAAGGGAGGTATATTTATTGTTTCGGGGGAGGAAGTGCATTGTCTTTTTGCTATTGTTTGCCCTTTTCACCGTATTATTTGCCGTAGGTTGCCGCGGGGGTATCCCTAAAGAGGAAGATTTACAGCAATCCGAGGAAGGGGAAACGGACGAGGAACCATTGGGGGAGCAAACGGGTTACCGGGCCCCCCTGACGGGTGAGTGGGTAGAGGAAGAGGCTTTTACCCAACGCAGACCCCTGGCAATAATAATTGACAATGACCCCACCTTTGGTACCCAGTCGGGACTGGATAAGGCGGCTTGGGTTTTTGAAATACCCGTGGAGGGTGGTATTACCCGCTTTCTGGCTATTTACCAACATCTTGATGCACCAATTCTTGGACCAGTGCGTAGTGTTCGGCCCTACTTTTTGGATAGGGCCCTGGAATTTGAAGCCGCCCTTGGCCATATTGGTTACAGTCCCCAGGCCAAAAAGGACATTAGCAAGTTGGGTGCCATCTCCTTAAATGAATTTACCTTTCCCAATTTGTACTGGCGCACCCCGGATAAAAAAATGCCCCACAACCTGTATACCAATACAGAAGGACTTTTTGCCGAACTTGCGGAGCGGGGCTTGGACAAAATTAACCCCAGCTGGGAGTTGGAATTTAGAGCAGAGGATGCCTGGGATGAACTTCCCGGGGGACGGGCCCAGAAGATTAGAATCCACTATCACCTTGGTGTGGTGGAATATCGCTACAGCAGTACTGACGGGGTTTATAAGAGGTTTTTTCGCGATCAGCCCCACCTGGATGCTGAAACGGGGGAACAGCTCTCTGCCAGCAATATAATTATTCAGCATATTGAGCGTCCCCGGGTACTTGATGCTGAAGGGCGACTGGAATTTAAATCCCTGGCCAGGGGGCAGGTTAGGGTGCTGCAAGCTGGTAAGGGCTATGAGGCCCTTTGGGAGAAGAATAGCCGTGCGGGTTGGACCCGCCTTTTCCACCAGAATGGAAATCTTGTCGACTTGGTGGTGGGCAATACCTGGGTTCAGGTGGTGCCGGAGGGAATTAGGGTGGAGGTGGAGTAGCCCTTCTTCCAGCCTTGGCCACCGTCAGTATGGTGAACCCCGGGGAAAGGAGTGGTAAATATGCTGAAGGAAAGCCAAATACAACGTTTGCTGTCAGAGGCAAGACGGGCTCGCCAACTGGCATATGCCCCCTATTCCCAGTTTCCCGTTGGGGCGGCACTAATGACAAAGGATGGTCACATATTTGCCGGCTGTAATATTGAAAACGCCGCCTATGGTGTTAGTATGTGTGCCGAAAGGGTGGCGGTTTTCAAGGCGGTTTCCGAGGGCCATGTTCATTTTGCAGCCTTGGCACTTGTAAGCGGTTCCCGTATAGCTACCCCCTGTGGGGCATGCCGTCAGGTGTTGGCCGAATTTAATTTGAATATGCCCCTTATAATGGCTAATCTAGTGGGGGAGTACCGGATAGCCACCGTGTCAGAACTACTGCCAGCTGCCTTTGGCAAAGATAAGCTCAATGCTAAGGTGGGACAAAATGAAAAAGGTTGAGACAGGTTTTAAGTCGGGTTTTGTGGCACTTTTGGGAAGGACCAATGTGGGTAAATCCACCCTTTTAAATACCCTTCTTGGGGAAAAGATTGCCATTACAACAAGTAAACCCCAGACAACCAGGAACCGCATCCCCGGCATACTGACCAGTGAGGATGGCCAAATTATTTTCCTGGATACGCCCGGTATCCATAAACCCAAACACAAATTAGGCCGCTATATGGTTAATATTGCCAAGGGAACCCTGGCTGAAGTGGATATCATTCTCTTTCTTGTCGATGCATCCCAACCCTTGGGGCCGGGGGATCAGTTTATTGCCGACCTTCTCACAGGTGTTAAAACCCCCATATTTTTACTCCTCAATAAAATAGATTTGCTATCCCGGGATGAATTGGAAGCCGCCCAAAAAGGGTATGGAGGTATATTTAATTTCACCACTATCATTCCCGTTTCCGCCCTAACCGGTGAAAACCTGTCTTCCCTGCGGGAGAGCATACTGCACTACCTGCCTGTGGGGCCCCAATATTACCCGGAGGATATGCTCACAGATCAACCGGAAAGGTTTATAGTGGCCGAACTAATCCGAGAAAAAATACTCCTATTGACCAGGGAGGAAATCCCCCATTCCATTGCCGTTGAAATACAAGAAATGTGGGAGGAAGAGGACAGAGACCTGGTGACAATCCATGCAAACATATATGTGGAGAGGGATTCGCAAAAAGGGATTGTTATTGGGCGAGGGGGACGGATGTTGAAGGAAATTGGCCAGAGAGCCCGGGCCGATATAGAGCACCTTCTTGGCTGCCAGGTTTTTTTGCACCTGTGGGTTAAGGTGAAAAAGGACTGGCGTGATTCACCGGCTGCCCTGCGAAATTTTGGTTATGATGGTTAAGAAACTTATGCATGGCAAAAAGAGTGAGCATACCCATCAAGAATTGAGATACCCTAAAGGTGAGGGGAGGTTGGTGTCTTGGAGGAAGTCTTGTGGTGTTATTTTAAATCTACGGGCCAGATCGGTGCCTACCTTTTTTATAGGGAATTCCACGAGGTCCAGGACCGGCAAATGGACCATAATGGGGTGCACCAACCAACACAACATGACCCGGAGGAATTGTTGGCTAATCGGGATATTGAATCGGTAAATCCCAAGTGTGGGCGGCTTATTAAGGGATAGGGTCGGGAGGGGGAAGGCAATAGTTATGTCCCTGTATCGTGTAGAGGCGGTGGTTTTAAATCACCGCTATTTTGGTGAAGCAGATAAAATTGTAACCCTTTATTCCCGGGAAAAGGGGAAACTGAAGGCTGTGGCCAGGGGGTCACGGCGCCCCCGCAATCGCCTATTGGCTGGAACCCAACCCTATAGCCATACGGAATTCCTCCTTTTTTCCGGTAAGGGTTTAGATCAAATTAGCCAGTGTGAACTAAAGGAATCCTTTTATACACTGCGGGAAGGCCTGGAAGAGATGACGGCGGCTGCCTATGTGGCTGAGCTGTATGATGTTCTTATCGAAGAAGGGGAAGGCAATGAGGAATTATTTTATCTGCTCTTGTGTGTCCTCCATCTCCTAATTGGTGCCAAGGATATTGACCTGGTCCTACGCTTTTTTGAATTGCGTTTTCTATCCCTGCTGGGTTATCGCCCCCAGTTAATCCGCTGTGCCCACTGCGATGGGCACCTGGAAAAGGAGCAGCTTAAAATAAGTTCCCGCCTGGGGGGTCTCCTCTGTCCCCATTGTTGGGGGCAGGACGAACAGGCCCGCCCGGTATGTCCAGGGACTGTTGAAATGCTAAAACAGCTTTTGCTTATTAGCCCCAGCAGGTTAAGGGTACTGCGGGCCGGGGCCAAGGTTCGCCGGGAAATGGAGGCGGCCCTAAGGGCTTACCTGGAATTTCGCTTACCCCGGGAACTAAAATCCCAACGTTTCCTTTCTTTACTCCAGGATGGCGAATTATAATTTATCTGGTCGGGGTAAAATATTGGCGGAAGAAGGGGCTTGTAAAGGGCGGTTATTATGATTGACAAGCAAGTTATAATTTGCTACAGTTAAAACAAATTTATTTCCACTGCCAATGAGGGAGAAGAGTAGCCAAAACCGTCTTTTCCAGAGAGCGGGGGTTCGCACTTTAATTGTGCGAAGCTGCAAACCCTGTACTGGCGGGCCTGGTGAAAGGCACTCCCGTAGGCCGAGATAACGAAGGGGGCCGGGTATTCGCTGGCCAAACAGGGTGGAACCGCGGGAAAGACTCTCGTCCCTGTAATACGCTGTATTGCAGGGGGTGGGGGTTTTTTATTATATAATCTAGCTAACTTGACAATGGTTCCGGTGGCCTGGGAAGGGTGAAACCTGAATTAAATAGTGGTGGGCAGGTTTTAAGCCGTACCTAATGGGTAATCTGTTTCTAGAGGATAACTGCCATTGGGGTATTATCCCCAGGAGATAGGAGGGAAAGGGTATATGAATTTTCAGGATATAATTTTTACGCTGGCCAAGTACTGGGCCGGGCAAAATTGCATTATTCTTCAACCCTACGATGTTGAAAAGGGTGCGGGCACCATGAATCCGGCAACCTTTTTACGGGCCTTGGGGCCAGAGCCTTGGAAGGTGGCCTATGTAGAACCTTCTCGCCGTCCAACAGATGGCCGCTATGGGCAAAACCCCAATCGGCTCTACCAACATCACCAGTATCAGGTGATTATGAAACCATCTCCCACAGACATCAAGGATCTTTACCTAAATAGCCTCTATGAGTTGGGTATTTCTCCCCTTGAACATGATATACGGTTTGTGGAAGATAATTGGGAATCGCCTACCTTGGGGGCCTGGGGCTTGGGCTGGGAAGTGTGGCTGGACGGTATGGAAATTACTCAATTTACATACTTCCAACAGGTGGGGGGATTTGATGCAAGACCCGTATCCGTTGAATTGACCTATGGTCTAGAGAGAATAGCCATGTTCTTGCAGAAAAAAGATAGTGTTTATGATATTGTCTGGGTGGATGGGGTTACATACGGAGATATTTTTTATAATTTTGAAGTGGAGCACTCCCATTACAACTTTACCGAATCCGATATTTCCACCCTAGAGGAGCTCTTTGCGATTTATGAAAAGGAGGCTGGCCGCCTACTGCGGCGAAAATTGGTTTTACCAGCCTATGATTATATCTTAAAGTGCTCCCACACCTTTAATCTTTTGGATGCCCGGGGAGCTATAAGTGTTACGGAACGGACTGGGTATATCCATAGGGTGCGCAATCTGGCTCGGGAGTGTGCGGTGGCTTATTTAAAGCAAAGGGAAGAAGCCAATGGTGGTTTTTCTTCCAGTGAGGAGGTGTAAGTGGTGGTTCAGGATCTGCTTTTGGAAATAGGGACAGAGGAAATACCAGCCCGGTTTATCCCCAGTTCCCTTTCACAACTGAGGGATAAGGGGCGAGAAATGCTCCAGGAGGTAGGTTTGCACTTTTCTTCCCTCCGGGTGGTGGGGACGCCCAGAAGATTGGCTTTACATGTTTTGGCCCTAACGGCTAGGGCTGCAGACAAGGAAAGGGAAATCAAAGGTCCCCCCAAGAATATTGCCTTCGATTCCGCGGGAAATCCCACCAAGGCTGCCTTGGGCTTTGCCCGCAGTCAGGGTATTTCCCTTTCCGATACAGTAATAAAAGAGTTGGAGGAAGGTGAATACCTTTTTGCCTTTGTGCGGGAGGAAGGACGGCCCGCCAAGGAAATACTTCCCCAATTATTGCAGGATCTGGTCCGGGGCTTGAGTTTCCCGACGACAATGCGGTGGGGTGACAAGGAGCAGCGTTTCATCCGCCCCATCCACTGGCTAGTGGCCCTCCTGGGGGAGGATATTATTCCCATTTCTGTGGCGGGGGTAGAATCTAACCGGCAAACATACGGGCATCGCTTTTTAAGCAAAGGGCCTATAATTATCTCCAGGCCCGATGAGTATTATGAGAAATTGCGGGGACATTATGTAATAGTTGATCCCCAGGAGAGGGAAAGGCTCATCGTGGAGCAGAGCGAGGGGTTGGCCCGGGCCGAGGGGGGCAGGGTTCTTTGGGATAAAGAACTACTGGAGGAAGTTGTTAACCTGGTTGAGTATCCCACTGGCCTAGTGGGTTCCTTTGCAGATGAATACCTCCAGCTGCCCACGGAAGTGGTTATAACACCCATGAAGGAGCATCAACGCTATTTTCCTGTAGTTGATCCAACTGGAGAGCTCCTAGCCCGGTTTATAACAATACGCAATGGGACCAGTGAGAACATCGATATAGTGAGGGTGGGCAACGAAAAGGTGCTCCAGGCCCGTCTGGAAGACGCAAAATTTTTCTATGAAGAGGACCAAAAGGTTTCCCTTTCCGATAGGGTTGGAAGATTAAAGGATATTGCCTTCTTAAAGGGTTTGGGATCCTTGTATGATAAGGTAGAAAGGGTGCGGGATTTAGCCCGTTATATTGTGGGAGAGTTGGGTTTGGATGAGCCCATATATTCCTTGGTGGACCGTACTGCAAGCCTGTCTAAGGCCGACCTAACCACAAACATGGTCAATGAGTTTAGCGAACTAGAGGGGGTTATGGGCCGCGAATATGCCCTCCTAGGTGGTGAAAACCCGGTGGTTGCCCAGGGCATTTACGAACACTACCTGCCCCGTTTTGCCGGTGATGAATTGCCCCAAACAATGGCGGGTATAGTGGTTAGCATTGCTGATAAGTTAGACAGCATCTGTGGTTGCTTTGGGATAGGTATTATCCCTTCTGGATCTGCCGACCCCTATGCCCTAAGGCGCCAGGCCTCCGGTGTTGTAAACATTCTCCTAAGTTCTGACCTTAACCTCAGGTTGTCCAATTTGGTTGAATACGTGCTGGCCATTTACCAGGGGCAAAATTTATTAAAGCGGGATAGGCAGGAGGTAGCAGCCCAGGTTTTAGATTTTTTTGTCGCCCGCATCAGGCATGCCTGCCGCCATCGGGGCGCAGCCTATGACAGCATTGAGGCTGTGCTGGCCGTTGATTACGACAATGTGGCTAGGGTTTGGGATCGCCTAGAGGCAGTGGAGGCAATGCGGCGGAAACCAGAATTTGCTTCCCTTGTGGCTATGTACAATCGGGTCCATAATTTGGCCCACAAGGCGCCAAGTACGGAGGCATCTTCCCCTCATTTGCTGCGGGAACCGGCGGAAAAAGCACTTTACCAGCAATATAAGAAGGTACTGCCCCGGGTTAAAAATGCCCTTCGCCAATGGGATTATAAATCTGCTTTAGCAGAATTGCTTGTCCTTCATGCAGGTATTGATACTTTCTTTGCTGAAGTGCTGGTAATGGTTGAAGATGAAGAACTGAAAAAAAATCGGCTGGCCCTTTTGCGGGAACTTGACCAAATTTTTTTGGCAGTGGCGGATTTTAGCAAGATTGTTAGCGCGTGAAGGGTTAGAGAAATATTTTAACCAAAGAGGAGATCATGGTTTTAGCGCGAAAATAAATGAAATGCGAAATACCTTGGCCCAATGGCTACAAAGGGGTGATAGTTATTCAATTAACCTTACGCCAAAAGAAGATCATAGAGATAGTAAAGGAAAAAGGCCCCATAACCAGTGAGCAGATTGCAGCCCAGCTGTCTTTGACCCGGGCGACCCTCCGCCCGGATCTATCTGTTTTAACCATGGTGGGCATTTTGGAGGCAAAACCCCGGGTGGGATATTATCACACGGAGAAACCCCTTCCCTTTTTCATAGGTGATGAATTGCGGCAACTCAAGGTTAAGGATGTTAAATCCAGACCGGTGGTGGCCCGGGATGATGTTACAATCTATGATGCTGTGGTGACAATGGTTTTGGAGGATATTGGCACATTAATTATTGTAGAAGAGGGAGGGCTTTTGGCCGGTGTGGTCTCCCGTAAAGATCTGCTGAAAATAACCCTGGGACAGGCGGATATACACAAGGTCCCCGTGGGGGTTGTCATGACCCGCTGCCCTAATGTCATTACCATTTCCCCGGAGGAAAGTGTTTATGAGGCTGCACGTAAAATGGTGCAATACCAGGTAGATGGTTTACCGGTTGTGGTTGCCAACAGCATCTCCGCCAAGGAGGAAAAAAAAGAGGTGGAAGGGTTGGAGGTAGTGGGCCGAATAACCAAAACAAACATTACAAAAATATTTGTTGAATTAGGTGCTGGGATATATTAAGATGGGGAGGGATTGAAAATCACTACCAAGCCAGTTGTATACATAATCTCTGACTCTATCGGTGAAACAGCAGAATTTGTGGTCAGGGCCGCTGCCAGCCAGTTTAATTCTGGTCGTGTGGAAATACGCCGGATTCCCTTTGCCAGGGAAAAGGAGCACATAACAGAGGTTATCGAGGAAGCCGGGGAAACCCGGGGGATCATTGTCTATACCCTAGTTTTACCTAAAGTAAAGGAGTACTTGGAAGAGGAAGCGGCAAAGTTGGGTATCCCCACCGTGGATATCATGGGCCCCATATTGAAAACCATGGCCAGGGTATTTCCCGAACCACCCCATTTAAAACCGGGGCTGGTTTACAAGCTGGATGAGGAATATTATCGCAAAGTAGAGGCCATCGATTTTGCCGTCAGGTATGATGATGGCAAGGATCCCCGGGGTGTTCTTTGGGCCGATGTGGTTATAATTGGTGTTTCTAGAACATCCAAAACACCATTGTGCATGTATTTGGCCCATAGGGGTATTAAGGCAGCCAATGTCCCCCTTGTACCGGAAGTTAAACCCGCGGAGGAGCTCTTTCAAATACCAGCCCAACGCATTGTGGGGCTAACAATAAACCCCGACCAGCTGGCCAGGATTAGGCAGGAAAGACTTAAAAATTTGGGACTAAAGGGCAGGGCTGATTATGTCAACCCCAGGCGCATAGAGGCCGAGTTGGAATATGCTGAGGAGATTATGCAACAGCTGCAGTGCCCAATAGTGCAGATAAGTAGCAAGGCAGTGGAGGAGACTGCTGGAGAAATAATGCAAATTATAAAGAAAGGATGATGCCAATAATGAAAAAACGCGTTTATTCTTTTGAGGAGGGCCGGGCGGAACAAAGAAAATTATTGGGTGGAAAAGGTGCCAACCTGGCAGAAATGACCCGTATTGGCCTTCCGGTTCCACCGGGCATTACCGTGACCACAGAAACATGTTTGGATTATTATAATGAGGGTAAAAAACTTCCCGCGGGGCTAGCGGACGAGATTCGGGCGGGAATTGAAAAGCTGGAGGAAAAGCTGGGGAAAAAATTCGGAGATCCCGAAAACCCCCTCTTATTGTCGGTCCGTTCCGGGGCGGCAATTTCCATGCCCGGTATGATGGACACTATCCTCAATTTGGGATTAAATGATAAAAGCCGGGATGGCTTGGCCCAACTCACTCAGGATCGCAGATTCGCCAATGACTGCTACCGCCGGTTTATCCAGATGTTCGGTGATGTTGTTATGGGCGTCCCCTTTGGGGATTTTGAGAAGGCCCTGGAAGAATTGAAGGAAAAGGTCGGCGTCCAAGAGGATACCGATCTCACCGCCGATGATCTGGATGTCCTCATTGGCCAATTTAAAGAACTATATACACGGGGCACGGGGGAAGAATTTCCCCAGGATCCCTTTGAACAACTGCTCCTAGCCGTGGAGGCTGTCTTTGCCTCTTGGAATACCGACCGGGCCATTGTCTACAGGCGGGTACATAGAATCCCCGATGACTTGGGCACCGCAGTAAACATTCAAACAATGGTCTTTGGTAATATGGGTGACGATTGTGGTACTGGGGTTGCATTTACCAGGAACCCGGCTACAGGGGCCAAGGAAATATATGGTGAATACCTGATCAATGCCCAGGGTGAAGATGTGGTGGCTGGTATTAGGACACCAAAGGATATAAGTGGTCTGAAGGAGGAAATGCCCGAGGTCTATCAAGAATTTGTCGAAGTTTGCCATCGCCTTGATGATCACTACCGGGATCTGCAGGATATTGAATTTACCATAGAGAAGGGCACCCTTTATATCCTCCAAACCCGCTCCGGGAAAAGGACAGCGGCAGCGGCGGTAAAAATAGCTACTGATTTGGTGAAGGAGGGTAAGCTCACCCCGGAAGAGGCCGTTATGCGCATTGACGCCCAACAGTTGGATCAGCTTATGCACCCCAGCCTGGATCCGGAGGCAAAGGTAAAGGTTTTAGCCAAGGGCCTGCCCGCATCCCCCGGTGCCGCCGTTGGTAAGGTGGTTTTTTCTGCGGACACCGCCGAGGAATTGGGGAAAAAGGGAGAAAAGGTCCTCCTTGTGCGCCCGGAAACTACCCCCGATGATATCCATGGTATTGTAATGGCCCAGGCTATTCTCACCAGCCGTGGGGGTATGACCAGCCATGCCGCTGTGGTGGCCCGGGGAATGGGCAAACCCTGTATCTGCGGCTGTGAAGCCCTACGTATCGATTTGGCTGCCAAGGAATTTGTTGTGGATGGGATAACTGTGAAAGAGGGCGATGTATTGACCCTGGATGGAAGTACGGGTCGGGTTATGTTGGGAGAGGCCCAACTAATCAGCCCGGAGCTTGGTACAGAATTCCAGACCATCCTAAAATGGGCCGATGACATTAGGCGCCTTGATATCCGCACCAATGCCGACACCCCGGAAGATGCCAGCAGGGCCAGGGAATTTGGTGCCCAGGGCATTGGGCTTTGCCGTACGGAACATATGTTTATGGCCCCGGGGCGGTTGCCCTTGGCTCAGGAAATGATCTTGGCCACCAATGAAGAGGAAAGAAGGCTGGCCCTGGAAAAATTACTCCCCATGCAGCAGGAAGATTTTTACGGGATTTTAAAGGCCATGCATGATTTACCGGTAACCATTCGCCTTCTGGATCCGCCCTTGCACGAGTTCCTTCCCAACCTAGAAGAGCTGCAGGTGGAAATTACCCGTTTGGAGATGGCGGGAGACAATGCGGAGGAACTGGCGGAAAAGAGCAAGGTGCTGGGGACTGTTCGGAACCTGTCTGAATTTAACCCCATGTTGGGCCACCGGGGCTGCCGTTTGGGTATTACCTTCCCAGAAATCTATGAAATGCAAGCCAAGGCAATATTCTCTGCCGTTGCCGACCTTGTCAAGGAAGGGGTCAATGTACTTCCTGAGGTAATGATACCCCTTGTGGGCCATCCCAAGGAACTGGAACCCCTCCGGGAAATGGTTATCAATACCGCCGAGGAAATCAAGGAAAAGGAGAATGTCGATTTTGATTATTTAGTGGGTACAATGATTGAATTACCCAGGGCCTGTATTGTGGCCGATGAAATTGCTCAGCATGCCGACTTCTTCTCCTTTGGCACCAACGACCTTACCCAGACAACTTTCGGTTTTAGCCGGGACGATGCAGAAGGTAAATTTATGCATCACTATCTACAAAAGAAGATCCTGGAGGAGAATCCCTTCGCCGTTTTAGATGTGGCCGGTGTGGGCAAATTGGTGGAGCAGGCTGTAAAGCTGGGTCGGGCAGCCAAACCGGAACTCCACATTGGAATTTGCGGTGAGCACGGGGGTGAACCCAAGTCCATCGCCTTCTGCCACCAAGCAGGTTTGGACTATGTCAGCTGCTCACCCTTTAGGGTGCCCATTGCCAGATTAGCCGCAGCCCAGGCCACCATTAGCGAAAGGAAATAAATAGAGTAATTTTGCTAAAGAAAAAACAGGGTATCGTGCCCGAAACAAGGGCTGATACCTTGTTTTTTCATTATATGGGCCGGGTAAGAAATATGATATACTGGACATCAGTGGTATTATGGGCAATAAATGCACCGGAGGAGGGGAATATGGGTTTTATGTGGACCTATCTTAAAATAATTAGCATCCTAACAGCTGTCCTAACAGCCTATGATAAATATGCCGCCCAGACCGGAAGATGGCGGATAAAGGAGAGGACATTGCTACTTTTGGCAGCCTGCGGTGGTTCTGTGGCAATATGGCTGACCATGCATCTGGTCCGGCACAAAACCAGGAAGGCCAAGTTTGTGGTTGGTATCCCACTCCTAATATTTTTGCAATTGCTTTTCTTGGTCTTCGGGTTGGAAGGGATTTACTAGTCTGATATTCTGGAGGGAGCCGCTAGATGAGCTTTTCTGACTATTTTTTCTGGATATCCGGTGGCTTGGTATGGGTAAATATTTTCCTGGCTGTTTTGTTAATCTTTTTTGAAAGAAGGGATCCCACCTCAACCTGGCTGTGGATAATGATTTTAACCTTTTTGCCGGGCATTGGCTTTATTTTGTATCTATTTATTGGCCAGGATTTATCAAGGCAAAGGTTGTTCAAGGTTAAGGAGGAAGAGGATGCCTGTTTTCGCCATATTGCCATTAAACAAAAGGAGCAATTGGAAAGGGGGAAATTCCACTATGTAAATCCCCTCTTTGGCAAATATGAAGACCATATTAAACTCCACCTAAGAAATAGTGAGGCCTATTTTACCCAGGATAATAGCGTTGAACTATTGTTTACCGGACAGGAAAAGTTTGCCTCCCTTCTTGAGGCCATAAACAAAGCGGAGAAATACATCTATATGGAATACTACATATTCAAGAGTGATAACATTGGCACGAAGGTAATTGATGCTTTGTGCCGCAAGGCCAGTGAGGGTGTTGCCGTTAAATTGTTGGTGGATGGGATGGGGGGTAGGGGTTTAGCCCAAAGGGCAATAGCTAAAATGCGTAAGGCGGGTGTTAGTGTGGCTATTTTCTTTCCCCCCTTTGTACCCTTGCTGAGCATAAGACTAAATTACAGAAATCACCGAAAAATATGCATCATAGATGGCAAGGTGGCCTTTTTGGGTGGGTTTAACATTGGTGATGAATACTTAGGCCGGTCCAACCGCTTTGGCCATTGGCGAGACACCCATATCCGAATAGAAGGCTCGGCTATCAGTTCCCTGGAGTGGCGGTTTTTCCTGGATTGGCGCTTTGCCGCTAAGGAGGAAATCCAACCCTGTCTTCCCCATTTGGAGCAAAGGGAAGGCGCGGACAACATAGGTATACAAATAGTGTCAAGTGGGCCAGATTCCAAGTGGCCCCGGGTAAAGGATGGCTATCTAAAGATGATTTTGGCTGCCGAGGAAAAAATTTATATAGAGACCCCTTATTTCATTCCCGATGATAGTATTTATGACGCCCTGAGACTAGCGGGTCTGTCTGGTTTGGATGTGCGGGTGATGGTGCCCAGCAAGCCAGATTATCACATTGTGTATTGGGCGGGGATGAGTTACATAGGGGGGCTTTTGGAGGCCGGGGTAAAGTTTTATGCTTACAAAAAAGGCTTTTCCCATTCTAAGGTGCTGATAGCCGATGACTTTGTCTCTTCGGTGGGTACGGCCAACTTGGATATTAGAAGTTTTAAATTGAACTTTGAGGTAAATGCCTTCATATACGATGAAACCACGAACCAAATGCTGACAAAGAGGTTCCTTAGGGACCTCGAAAATTGTGAGGAAATAACCTTGGAAAGCTATAAAGGGAGATCCCGGAGTACAAAAATAAAAGAATCTGTGGCCAGGCTTCTCTCACCCCTCTTGTAAACCGGATGCAGAATAAACCAGGCAAACCCATGGTGTAAAAGGAGATGATGTTTGGGTCTATGCTCAAGATAAAATATGACCATGCTAGCATAAAAACAAAAAGAAAGGCAGTGCGGGAGAGCCTTTGGCGGGAATCGAAAAATATAAAATCCGGCACAATGGACTGCATTAGTCCTTTGGACCTGCACATCTTATATGAACACTATGACAAAATATTCTTCAAAAGTTGGTTTCGGGATAATTTCAAGGGCCAGATTTTGTATGAATTATCCCCCCGAATGACCAAAAGTGCCGGGAAAACAAAATGCCCAAAAAATATTGGCCAAATGCAGCCAGATGAAGTGAAGGTTATTATTGCCATCGGGGTTGACTTTTTCTTTAAATATAACCAATTGGTTGGAAGTAAAAATGTTTGTGGTCTTGAAACTCACAATGGCCTTGAAGCCCTGCAAATAGTATTTGAACATGAATTGATTCATGTCCTTGAGTTTCTACTTTTTCACACATCCAGCTGTAATAAACAGCGTTTTAAGGAGACCGCCAAAAATATATTTGGCCATAGCCAAAGCCACCACCATATCCCAACCAATCTGACACTTGCCCGAGAAAAGTATGGAATAAATATTGGGGATAAGGTGCAGTTTGTATTTAAGGACAAGCCTTTAACCGGGCTTTTAGTAAATGTCACTAAAAGGGCCACGGTAATGGTTGAAAACCTGGCCGGGGAATATGTGGATAAAAATGGGACTAAATATGAGAAGTATTACGTTCCGCTGGAGAGATTGGCAAAGGCACGCTAGTATCATGTGGTGTTAGGAATAGAAGTTTTGTAATTACCTAGCTACACCTACAAACCCTATATTGTCGGCTTTTCCGATACATGGCCAAAGATCTTAGTTGTTATCCTGAGGGCAAGGCCCAAGGATTTTTATGGTTTTATGCCTTAGATCCCTCGCTTCGCTCCCTTGGGAAGCAACCTGCATTTTACCAGATTGACAGCAGAACCAGTGGCTGCAGAACAGATTGGGCTTGTTCGCCAAAACTGTGGCTTCGACCTTTCCCAAGGGGTTACCAAAGTGGAACTTGGCCCTAATGGGGAACATTATTTTTTTGAGATTAGGGTGGTGGAATAGGCTTGGATAACCAGTAGTTTCTGCATTTATCGTTGGGGTAGATCTGGGATCTATCCCTTTTTTATTTGGGATGGGAATAGTTTAATCTGTGTGAACCCAAGATGGGAAATCATTAAAACAATATTGGTAAAATAAAGGTAGATGAGATGTCCCTGTCGAATATTCAATATTATTGGAACACTGGACGGCATTGTTGGGGGTGTATTATTGTGAGATTTTATGCCCATTCGGAAAATAGCGGGGGAAAAAAAGAATTAGTGGCTGAGCACCTGCGGGAGACCGCCTCTTTGACCCAACAATTTGCTGCAGCATGGGGCGGGGAAAAGGAAGGTGAAGTTGCCGCTCTCCTCCACGATCTGGGAAAGTATTCCACCCTTTTTGACAAGGTGCTAAAAGGGGAAGTACAAAATATTGATCATGCAACCCCAGGCGCCAAGGCTGCATTGAAACTATACCGGAATCAGGGAATTGCCGTTGCTCTGGCAATTGAGGGACACCACGATGGCTTGCTTACGGGTATACCACAGGAGTTAAACCAACGGGTTCTTATGAGGGAACCGGTTTCCTTGCGGGGTAAAACCTATTCCAGCCGGGATATAGAGACCTTATTGGGATATTTTCGCCGGGATGGCCTTGTGCTGCCCCAAAGTATTGAAAGTCCTTATCAAGATGATTATGTAAACAACCGGCCCATTGCTGCCATGCTGTACACGCGGATGTTGTTTTCCGCCCTGGTAGATGGGGATTTTATAGCGACAGAGGCCCACTTCAATAGTGAAAATGAAGGCTACTGTTATAGGGAAGCCGGTATGAAGTTAAAACCCACTAGAATGCTCAAGGCCCTTGATGACTATTTGGCGGATATTAGATCGGCATCCAAGGCTGAGCAAAGTATTCGTTCCTTGCGGGATGATTTATTTCGGGCTTGCCTTAAGGGAGGTGAAAAACCTAGAGGAATATATACACTCACTGCACCGACGGGATCGGGTAAGACCCTATCTATGCTGGCCTATGCATTAAAGCATGCGGCAACACATAATCTACGACGTATCATTATCGTCTTACCCTATCTGAGCATTATAGAACAAAATGCTCAAACTTACCGCCAGGTATTTGCCTCCTTGGCGGGGGACCCAGTATTGGAGGATCATAGCCTCTTGGAGCTCCCCGAGGAACATAGGCTACTGGCGGAAAATTGGGATGCCCCAATAATCATTACCACAACTGTCCGCTTTTTCGAGGGGCTCTTTTCCAACCGTTCCAGTGCCTGCCGCCGCCTACACAATATTGCAAACTCTGTGATTCTCTTTGATGAAGCCCAAGCTATGCCGGCTAGGCTCACCTTGTTTACCCTGGCGGCGGTATCCCAGTTAGTGCACAGGTACCGCTGTTCTGTTACCTTTGCCACAGCCACCCAACCTGCCTTTGAAACCTTAAATGAGACAGTCAATTTATATAGCGGTAGTGGTTGGCAACCGGAGGAAATAGTACCTGACCACTTAAAACTTTATCAGAGGAACAGGCAAGTTAGGGTGAATTGGTTAAGCCAATTATCCTGGGAGGAGATAAGTAAAGAGTTGGCAAACAAAAAGCAGGTTTTGGCAGTATTGAACACCAGAAGGCAGGCAAAAATCCTCTATGAATTGGTAAATGAAAGGAGTGACCCTGGGGAAACCTATCATCTTTCAACTACAATGTGCCCAGCCCATAGATTGGCCGTTCTTGATACTGTAAGGGACCGCCTGGATATGAAGGATACATTAGGGAAGAGTAGCTGTCGCTTAATTTCCACCCAATGCATTGAGGCCGGTGTGGATATTGACTTTCCCCAAGTATGGCGGGCCCTGGGACCCTTGGAAGCAATTAGTCAAGCCGCTGGGCGCTGCAATCGGGAAGGAAGGCTGCCCCATGGAGAAGTAACGATCTTCCGCCCTCCAAGGGAAGATGATAATTTTCCCGATGTAAATTATCATAGAGCGGCGGTGGAAGTTCAATTGCTCTTAGCGGAAAAAGAAATAGACATAAACGACCCCAAAATAATCAGGGAATATTATCGCCGCTATTTTCGCAACGATCTAAAGCGCTTTGGCACCGGGAAACTTGCAGAGGCGATACAGGCCTTCGATTTTGAGGAAACCAACAGGCTCTATCGTTGGATCCCTGCTAATACCATTAATATTTTGGTACCGTACAAATCTCAATTATCCACCTTTCATGACCTATGCCTGCTGGCAAGGAAGGGAATGTTTAATCGGGATTGGATAAAAGGGGCCAGGCCTTTGTCGGTTGGTTTTTGGAGGAATCAATACCAAGAAATAAGCAGTTTTTTGGAACCGGTGCTCAATAGAAGAAATGAGACAACGGATTGGTATATTTTATTGGCAAAGGATGCCTATTGTCCAAAAACCGGTTTGGATTTTGCCCGGGTGGGTGTGGACCAGTATCTTGCATAAAGGAGGTGAGAACTTGTCATCTTTTATTGTTGAAGTCTGGGGTGATTTTGCCTGTTTTACTAGACCGGAAGCAAAGGTGGAAAGGTTAAGTTATCCTGTAATGACACCATCTGCTGCCAGGGGAATTATGGATGCCATATATGCCAAGCCCAAGGAATTTTCCTGGCGCATAAGTAAAATAGAGATTTTGAAACCTATCCAGTATATTACTCTGAGGCGCAACGAGGTAAAGGAAAAAATTAGCCAAAGGGCGGTTTTAACTGCGGCCCGAAGGGGTTTGGGTCTGGATCCGGTTATTGTTGATGCAACCCGGGATTTATACGGCACAGATGCCAAGGGACGCACCCAAAGACAGATGATTGCCCTAAAGGATGTTCACTATCGTATTCATTCCTACATTAAACCCCGTGTTTCGGGGAAGTTGAAGGCCCTGGAATCACAGGCTGAAAGGCGTATAAAGGGCGGAAAGTGTTTCTACCAACCCTATTTGGGTTGTCGGGAATTTTCTGCCTACTTTTCCCCGCCCAAGGGGAACTCCTTCCCCGGGCCGGAAAAAATTAATATGGATATTGGCTGGATGCTTTATGATGTTTTTAATCTGGATGAGGTTGTTATAGGAACTGCTGCTCCCTTTGTTAGCCTCTTCAGGGCGCAAATTAAAAATGGGGTTTTAAATGTGCCAGCCTGGGAGAGTGATGAGGTGCGTAAGCCCCAATAAAGGAGGTGAGAAGGTGCTGCATCAGTTGGCCAATTATGCCAGCAAATATAAGGTTCCATGCTTGCCAGGATTTAGGCCCAAAACAGCCCAATGGGTTATAGTGTTAACTGGGGATGGGGAGTTTGTTGATGTAATAAAAGAAGAAAAAGAATTCAGCCTTGCACCGGATTTGCAGCAGAAGGAACTTATTGCTGGGGGAATAACCCGCAGCCATTTTCTCCTTGATACCATAGATGTTGTAACCACATATTCTGCTGGGAAAAGGGAATTAAAGAAACATATCTATTTTTTGAACCTTTTACAGCAGGCGACTGTCTATGAGAAATCATTGGGCAAGATTTATGCTTTGTTGAAAAACGATGACCACAAGCAAAGGATCAACGAAATAATCAAGACACGGAAGGGAAGAAAGACGGATACCGTTACCTTTCGGATTGGTAACATATATCCAATAGAGCTAGATACATGGCATCCCTGGTGGCAGGAATATCGCAACTCCCTTAAAGGTACTAAGGATATTGTAGAGGAGGCCATGGTTTGCCTCTTGAGTGGTAAAAGAATTGTGCCCGAGTTGACTCACTTAAAGGTGGGGGGTCTGACAAGGGTGGGGGGACAGTCAACGGGAACTGTCCTTGTGGGTTTTGACAAGGATTCCTTTACTTCTTACGGTCTTAAGCAATCCCTTAATGCCGCCTGTTCGGAAGAGGCAATAGCCACATATAGGGGAGCCCTGCAAAACCTAATTGCTAAAGCGCCTCAACCATTGGCGGGAATCATGTTCTTGAGTTGGTTTAAGGAACCAATTCCCACAGAAGATAATTTATTAGACCTGGATAGCCTTGAGAACCCGCTAGCCCAGGAGGCAAGTGCTCGGGAAAGGGTCGAGCGGCTTTTTGCTGCCGTCCGGCAAGGAAAGCGCCCTGACCTATTAAATAACCGCTACTATATTTTACAACTCTCTGCCACCGGGGGACGCATTATGCTTCGCGATTGGATGGAAGGGGAATATAAAACGCTAATCGGCAATTTCAAGGGCTGGTTTGACGATCTTGAACTTGTTTCCCCAGATGGCAAGGGAAAGGCCAAAGATACTAAATTAATAGTATTATTATCCCGTCTAGTAGGCTTTCGAAGGGGTGAGGCCTTTTCCAAAGTGCGGGAAAGGATAGATCAGGAGCTACCGCCCCTTATGCCCAAAATTTGGCGCAGTATTATCGAGGGTAGAACCCTACCGGATACAGTGGCCAGCAAGGCCTTGGCTTATATTAGATCTAATTTGTACTCTGCCGATGAGGATTACTCCACAGGCAATTTAGATAGGATAGCCTGTGCTTTGTTGAAGGCATGGTTGGTCAGGAAAAAAGATAGGGAGGAGGTCAACAAGTTGAAAACAGAATTAAACCCTAGGCACCCGGAACCAGCCTATCACCTGGGAAGATTAATGGCGGTTTTGGCAGCACTCCAGGGGAGCGCCTTGGGAGATGTTGGTGCTGGAGTTGTGCAAAGGTACTATGCGGCAGCCAGTACCACACCCTCCTTGGTATTGGGTAGACTCATACAGGGGGCTCAACACCATATAAACAAACTAGACAAGGGACTGGGGATTTGGTATGAAAGGATGATGGAGGATATTATTACCCAGCTTGATGCTGAATTACCAAGTACCCTTGGCTTGGAGGGACAAACCCTATTTGCCTTGGGATATTATCAGCAAAAGGCGGCAATGGGTCGGAAAACAACAAAGAAAGAGGAAGGGGAATAAAAATGGCCATAAGCAATCGCTATGAATTTATGTATTTTGTTGAGTGTATCAACGGCAACCCCAATGGCGACCCCGACATGGGCAATTCACCACGCCTTGATCCCCAAGATATGCGGGGGCTAATTTCTGATGTTGCGGTTAAGCGCCGTATTCGCAACTACATTCAATTTGCCAAACCACAACCGGGTAATGAGCATTACGGGATTATTATTCAACAATCAACTAATATTAACAAATACATTGCCAAAGCCCATGAGGAAACAGGCAACCCTAAAATGAAGAAAAGCCGTGCCAATACAGAACTGGCTCGGGAATGGTTGTGTAAGCATTTTTATGATGTACGTACTTTCGGGGGTGTCCTTTCAACTGGGGCAAACGCGGGGCAGGTGAGGGGCCCGGTGCAAATGACCTTTTTACGTTCTGTCGACCCGATTCTCCCCCTTGACATTTCCATTACCCGTATGGCAGTGGCGGAAAACCTAAAAAAGGGCCTGGCCACTTCTGCCGAATATGAGGAATGGGAGAGGGAAAAACCGGAGGATGAGCTGCGTACAATGGGCAGAAAGCAAATAATTCCCTATGGTTTGTATGAGGGCCGGGGCTTTATCAGTGCTAATCTGGCACAAGCCACCAATTTTTCCCAAGCTGATTTAAAATTATTTTGGCAGGCATTATTGGGAATGTATGAACATGATCGATCGGCCAGTAAGGGACAAATGTCCACCATTCCACCGGTAATAATATTTAAGCACGTTGGAACAGATACCGATGAGGAGCAAAGGATTAGACAAAGCATGTTGGGCTGTGCACCCGCCCACCAACTCTTTAATTTGGTCAGCCTAAAAAGAAGGGAAGAAGTAGAGACGGCAAGGAGTTATGAGGATTATTTACTTACCATAGATGAGGGTGCCCTCCCCGCCGGGGTAGAGCTATTGTATGCTGTACCAGCCCCAGAAGGCGCCAAGATACTATCCTGTGAAGAGGCCAAGGAACTTGATTGGGTTAAGATTAAACAATGACCTACCATGAAGATGACCTTATGCCAATTTCTGCGTTATCGCAATACTATTATTGTCCTAGGCGGGCTGGGTTGCTGCTTTTGGAGCAGCAGTGGTCCGATAATATCTATACGATACAGGGCACTTTAGTTCACCAAAGGGTTCACTTGGGGGAAAGGGAAGTAAGACCCGACTTGGTAAGATTACGGGCTGTACCACTACATTCCCTAACATTAGGGTTATTTGGCATTGCTGATTGTGTCGAATTTTATGCGGACCCCAAGGGATGTTCCCTTAAAGGGATGGAGGGATTATGGGAAGTTGTCCCCATTGAATTCAAGCATGGGCCGGTACGTGATGAATTGGAATATGAGGTACAATTATGTGGGCAGGCCTTATGCTTGGAGGAAATGCTGGCATGCAAAGTTGAAAGGGGGTATATATATTATGCCGCCGACCATCGCCGCCATGAGGTTACTATAACAGGCAAACTGCGGGAGTTGGTTAAAATTGGGGCGGAGAGCATACACGAAATGTTGCGTAGTAGTGTGCTACCATCGGTTGTTATGGGCGGCAAATGTTATCATTGTTCAATGCAAGAAGAGTGTATGCCAAAAGCAAAAAAATCCGCAGCCCAATATGTTGGGGAACTTTGGCAGCTAGGGGAAAATGGTGATGCCCAATGAAACAAATGTTAAACACCTTATATGTGATGACTGGAAACTCATACTTGTCAAAACAGGGTGAGACAATATGTGTTCATGTTGGGGGCCGCGAAAAGGTAAGGATACCAATTCATAACTTGGAGTCAGTTCTTTGTTTCAGTAAAACTACAGTTTCCACACCCCTGATTGCCTTTTGCGCTGAAAGGGGGATTAGTTTATCTTTTTTTAACGAACAAGGTCGGTTTTATGGGAGAATTGAGGGCCCGGTTAGGGGCAACGTACTGTTAAGAACTACACAATATAGTAATACCAAAAGCGAACAGGGATTTACCCTGGCTAAAAACTTTGTTGTGTGCAAAATTGCCAATAGCAGAAATGTCCTTTTGCGAAGTGCCAGGGAAAGTAACAATGAAAAAAGCAAGGGGATACTTCAAAAGGCGTCCTCACAAATAGCCCACCTTGTAACCCAAATCAAAACCGCTACTAGCTTTGAACAGCTTCGCGGCATAGAGGGTATAGTTGCCAATAGGTACTTTGGTGTGTTTGATCACATGATAAAGTCGGATGATGAAGCTTTTGTCTTTGAAAAGCGCAGCAAAAGACCCCCTCTGAATAGGGTCAATTCACTCCTTTCCTATTTTTATATGCTCCTAATGAATGATGTCCGCTCCGCCTTGGAGGGGGTTGGGTTGGACCCTGCTGTAGGGTTTTTGCATGCACTGCGGCCTGGCCGACCAAGCTTAGCTTTGGATCTAATGGAAGAGTTAAGGGCCCCTTTATGTGATCGCCTGGTATTGGCTATGATCAATTTGAAACAAATTCAGGGCAATGACTTTGAAATATTACCTACAGCTGTTAGAATAAAAGAGGCCGCACGGAAAAATATTATTAAAACCTGGCAGAATAGAAAAAGAGACAAAATAATTCACCCGTACCTTAACGAAAGAATGTATATAGGTTTAATCCCCCACATACAGGCACGGTTATTGGCTCGGCATCTCCGGGGCGATATAGATTATTATCCCCCGTTTTATTGGAGGTAGATGTAACCCATGATGGTGCTTATTACCTATGATGTAAGTACTACCGACTTGGAAGGAAAGAAAAGGTTAAGAAGAGTGGCCAAGGTTTGTGAAGACTATGGCCAAAGGGTACAATATTCAATATTTGAATGTCTAATTGACCCGGGACAATTGGTTTTACTGAAGGATAGGTTATTGAATATTATAGATAAGGACAAAGATTCTCTCCGTATATACCATCTTGGGGCAAACTGGAAAAGGAGGGTGGAGCACTTTGGTTGTATACCATATTATCACCACGAGGAGCCAATTATACTTTAAAGTCAATCGCGGGTCGTGGCCAGACATAAAAAGTGGCTAGGTACGCGAACCACGTTTGGCGGCATTTTGCCCCATTTATAATAATATTTTCGTAAAATGGCATTTATATTTCCCCGCTTCGCGAAAAGGGGTGTTTGAGGCTTGTGTGCAATGGAAAAATAAAGGGTACTATTCACCCCCGCACGGGGGTGTGGATTGAAACTTCCCATTAGATATTAGGGACAGCATAATACAGCAGATTCACCCCCGCACGGGGGTGTGGATTGAAACTAAATCCCATAAAAGATTTGGTAGTGGGCTAGTAATTCACCCCCGCACAGGGGTGTGGATTGAAACTATCCTTCGGGAATATCCATTAG
>JAAYSG010000107.1 GCA_012518435.1 Bacillota bacterium | reverse complement strand
GTGAGAAAAGGCGCAAAAAAGAAAAAACCCGCCAAACCATAGACCTATTTTCCCTATCACCCTCCCCAGGTTTGAATCCACGGTTTCTATGCTTTGCCATAACCTTATGCTATAATTATTTCAAGCAAAAATTCTCCAAAAACAAAATGCTGAATGGAGGTTTGGCAATTGGACAACTATAAGGCTGTGTTGGATTTCTTCGCAAAGGTGGGGAAGGCAGTTCGGGCAGGGGATGTTGTGGAAGGCACGGGTGTGGATAAAAAAGAGGTGGAAAAGGCAATGAACAAGCTGAAAAAGGAAGGGAAAATCGTATCACCAAAAAGATGTTATTGGGAAATTAAGCAGGATTAGGTGGTCTCCACCAAACTTACCCAAAAGTGCCCCGGGGGGGAAGCCTTGATATGCTTTCTCCCCACGGGGCATGTGCCTTTTCCCAATAATTTGAAGGGTTAAACTACAACACAAGGGGCAATATCCCTTCCTATTTTACCAAAAAACTAGCCCCCAATCCCTTCCACCCCAAGAAGGGCCATCCAGCCCTTCTACGTAACATGGGACACTGCGCCCGCTCCCAGCACCCATCCCCCCATACCCCTTCCGCAGACCTTGGCCATTTTGCCGGAATTAAAGGAGGATAGAACAACATTTACCCTTTCCACCGCTTTCTTCGCCATTACCCCCGCCTTGCCTAAAATTTGGGTAATTTCATCGGTAGAAGCCTGGGTCCTTTTGGCAGGCTCACCCACCTGTTGGGGCACGGGGGAATCCAACAACCGCCAGTGAAATAACAGCCCCCCCAGGGGCCTCATTCACAATTTTGGCCATGAGGGCTAAAAAGAGAAAGCTAAAGTAATTCCGTAACCAAGCTATTCCCATCATAGATTACAACATCTTTCTCCATAATTACCTCCATTATTACTGCTAAATTACCCCACCAAAAAGGCAAACAGGCAGCGAATGCCACCTGTTTAAGCACAAAATTATGACCGGTAGCCTGGCAATCCTTTTTATAAGGATCCCCATAGCCTCGCGCCCCTGCCTTAGGACAGGTTTGCCCCCAAACGGTCTAATGGGGTATTTACTTGAAAGGGAAGAAGCCAAAACCCCACAGAGGCAATTACTCACTGGGGGATTGGGTTTTACCCCTCTGCCCGCCTTTATTTTATCAAGGGCCTATCCTCAATCTTGGGAATACCAAACCTTACCGTCATATTCCAAGCAGATGGTTTGCATCCCTGGCAGATTTCCACATCACCCTGGATAGACATATATAAATAGGCGTCGGTGGCATCCCATCCGTAGGCATTAACAATTAGCCTTTGCATGTCTTGGGCAGCCAGCCTTAGGGCATCATCATATTGAACCGCATTGGCAATTGTATACCACTTGTCAGGCGTTTCCAGCATGGGTCGTTCAAGGGAAAAGCCTTTAATAACATCTGCTTTCACCGTTACCTCACCGGCTATTTCCACACCAATGCCACAGATTTCACCGTCGCCCATGGCTGCATGGAGATCGCCCACATGAAATAAGGCCCCGGGTACATTTACAGGAAAATAGACCCGAGCACCCTTTTTAATAAGTTTGTTGTCTAAATTACCACCATGAAACCCTATTTCGCCACAAGGAATGCTCCCCTCCGCCGGGGCAACACCTATTACCCCTATCATGGGCTCCACGGGAAATTCAATATCATTAAAAACCACCATACCATCCTTTACGGGGATAATCCTGGTCCTTATTTCCGACCTGTCATGCAGGGGACCCAGCCCAGGGACAGTCAATGTAACCCCGTGTTCAGCAAGACAAATATCAAGGATATCTACCGCCAACACATCTCCCGGCTCCGCACCTTCTATGTACACGGGCCCAGTGCCGGGGTTAAGACGGCTAAAATCTATTTCCGTCACCAACTGCTCTTGGGAAACAACTTGATTATTAAAGCCATCAATGG
>JAAYSG010000106.1 GCA_012518435.1 Bacillota bacterium | reverse complement strand
CATGCCGGCCTGCTTTTGCAAAGAGGTATAGGTATCCACCTCGTGGAAGGCGTTCTGGTGCAGGAAGTCTTCCCGGATGGACCGGGCTGTTTCCAAGACCAGCCGCTCCCGCAGGGAGAGGGCATCGACCCCCACCAGGCGGACAATTTCATCCAGTTCCGATTCTTCCTGCAGGATGCGCATGCCCTCCACCCGCATGTCGATCCATTCTGGGCCCATGCTCTCGCGCATATAATCTTCTATATTCTCCAGGTATAAGGAGTAGCTGGTCAGCCAGTCGATGGCCGGGAAGTGCCGCCGGTAGGCCAGGGATGCTTCCAGGCTCCAAAAGACCTTGACCACCCGCAGGGTGTTCTGGGTTACCGGTTCGGACAGGTCACCACCGGGGGGTGAGACAGCGCCGACGGCGGTGACAGCCCCTTGGCGCCCATCACTGCCCAGGCAGACTACCTTGCCGGCCCGCTCGTAAAATTCTGCCAGGCGGGAACCCAGGTAGGCCGGATAACCTTCTTCTCTGGGCATTTCCTCCAGGCGGCCGGACATTTCCCGCAGGGCCTCGGCCCAGCGAGAGGTGGAGTCGGCCATGAGGGCCACACTGTAGCCCATATCCCGGAAGTATTCGGCGATGGTGATGCCGGTATAGACAGAGGCCTCCCGGGCCGCCACCGGCATATCGGAGGTGTTGGCAATGAGGACCGTCCTCTTCATGAGGGGTTCCCCGGTCTTGGGGTCCTCCAATTGGGGAAATTCCATAAGGACATCGGTCATTTCGTTGCCCCGCTCCCCACAGCCAATGTAGACCACTATTTCGGCTTCGGCCCACTTGGCCAACTGGTGCTGAACCACCGTCTTGCCGCTGCCAAAGGGGCCGGGAATACAGGCCGTTCCCCCCTTGGCCACGGGAAAGAAGGCATCCAGGACCCGCTGCCCGGTGATGAGGGGTTCTGTGGGGGGCAGCTTTTCCTTGTAGGGGCGCCGCTGGCGGACGGGCCATTTTTGCAGCATGGTCAGTTCCCGCACCTGGTCCCCCATCTGCACCTTGGCCACGGTATCGGTTACGGTGGCCTCCCCACTAAAGATGTCTATAACTTCCCCTTCCACCCCGACGGGAACTAGGATCCGCTGTTCCACCAGGCTGGTTTCGGGGACAACCCCCAGGATGTCGCCGGGGACCACCTTATCTCCCACCTTAACCCGGGGGGTAAAGTGCCACTTCTTCTCCCGGTTGAGGGCATGGGCTTCCACGCCCCGGGTGATGCGGGCCCCCACCTGCTGGTGGATGGCATCCAGGGGGCGCTGAATTCCATCATAGATGGATTCTATGAGGCCGGGCCCCAGTTCCACCGAAAGGGGGGCATTGGTATTGTAGACGGGATCGCCGGGGCCCAAGCCCGCTGTTTCTTCGTAGACCTGAATTGAGGCCTGGTCACCCCGGATTTCGATAATTTCACCGATGAGGCCGCCATCGCTGACCCGGACGACGTCAAACATGTTGGCGCCATCCATGCCCGCAGCCACCACTAGGGGGCCGGCGACCTTGATTATCCTTCCTACCACAGTCGCGCTCAAGTTATCGACCCTCTTTCCCAAATAAGATATCAGCACCGATGGCCTTTTCCACATTGCGCTTTATGCTCTGCATCCCCAAGCCCAGGGAACCGGCATTGTTGGGGATTAAAACCACCGAGGGCAGGAGGCGGGTGCTCAGTTCTTCTAGATAATCGGCCATGGGTTCGGCCACCTGTTCGGTGATAAATATAATTCCATACCTTTCCCGGACCAACTTCCGCAAGGTCTGGGAGGCCCTTTCACTGGTTGTAACTGGAAAGGTTGCCACTCCCAAGGCCTTGAAGCCCAGGATGGAGTCTTTATCGCCGATAACGGCTATTTTATACATAGACATCACGCAACCTTTCCCTTATTTCCTCCGGGGGTAGCTTGTTCAACTTGCCCACCATGATGATCCGGATGAGTTTTAGCTCGTTTTCCACAGCCAGAAGGTAGCCCACCAAGGCCTGGGGCCCAAAGGGGTGGTGCCGGTGGCTGCGGACAAAATTGAGGAGGAAGTCGTCGGCCAGCTTTTCAAAGCGGGTCAGCCTCCCCTTTTCCTGCCACTCGGCCAGGCCCTCATTAACCACCTGGGCGTAGGGGCTGAGGGCCAGACGATCACAGAGGACCTCCAGGGGTTCATGGTAGAGGTCGGTAAAGAAGCTCTGGTGGATGTCGCCCCCCCTTAAGAGGACCTTCTTTAAGAAATCTTCATCCTGCCGGAGGATTTTCACCCGGATAAAGGTTTTAATGTTGACCAGGTTGGCCTGGTGGGTGAAGAATTCCTTTAGGAAGGGGATGGTGTCTGCCAAGGCCAAGAGGTGATCATAGAGGGCCCTATCCAGGATAATATCTATCCACTGGGGATCGGGCCTCTGGCTCCACCCGGCCCCTATCTCCTCCACCGCCTGGCGCAGGTGGGGGGGCAGATCGCGAAAATCTTCCTGGGCAAACATGGCCTCTAGCTTGGCCAGGGGGATGTTTCCCACATTGGGGTAGAGGATATCCCCCCCGGCCTCCCGGCCCAGGCCCTGGGCCTTGAGAAGGACCTTGAGGTTGTGGACAT
Organism: Bacillota bacterium; assembly: GCA_012518435.1. Taxonomy (GTDB): domain Bacteria; phylum Bacillota; class DTU030; order DTU030; family DTU030; genus JAAYTH01. Next base: position 4,122 of record JAAYSG010000106.1, on the reverse strand, counting down.
CGTACTTGGCGGCCAGGGCCTCCAGGAGCCGGGGTTCGGGGTAAAAGCGGCGCACCTCCCGGTAAACCCGCTCCAATTCCCCCGCCAGGAGGTCCTCAAACCGATGGACATCCTTTAGTTCCCCCACGGCACTGGCATAATTGGTCTCTGCCAAAACCTGCAGGGCCTCCCGGGCCCCCTGGGCCTCCAACATGCGATCCACTTGTCCCTTGTCTAGCAGCCTATTTTCCAAAACCCGCACCCGGGCCACGGCATAGGCATACTTGGAATCGTTAGCCATGGGGTGCTGCCTCCTTTGCGCTTCCCTCAGATTGAGGGAACAGGATGGCAGCCGCCTCCGGCTCCAACTCCTCCCGCACACTCTTTAGGAGGGCGGCAAAGGAGTTGTTGATATCTATTCCTCCGGAGCGGAGGATGAACCCCCCTTGCAGGGGGCGGTCTTCTATTTTTAGGGTTAGGGAACCGGCCCGGCCCTGGCGCTGGAGTTGGGCATTTATGGCCTGGATAAATTCCGGACTTATCCGGTCCGCATCGGCCGGGGCAATGATAACCTCTTCGGTGCCGGTCTGGACGGCCGAAAGGAGGAGGGAGCGGATGATCTTCTGATAAGAAGGGGTATCCATTTCCACCAGCCCCTCATGGGCCCGGGCAAAGGCTTCCTCCAAAAGGGCCTCCTTGGCCGCCAAGGTGGCCTTGCGCCCTTCCAGGGCATCCATGCTTATAATGCGGCGCTGGCGTTCGGCGGCGTCCCCTTGGGCCTTTTCGAGAATCTCCTGCCGCAATTTTTCCGCTTCCCTTTCACCTTGGGCAATGATCCCGGCAGCCCTTTCTTGGGCCTGGGCCAAGATGGCCTCTGCTTCCCTTTGGGCATCCCTGAGGATCCTTTCTACAATTTTATTTGCTTCCGCCATGGTGTGCTCACTCCTTAAAATGTGATTCCGAAGAGGAGCAGTATGGAGGCCAAAAGTGCCAGCACGGCATAAGTTTCTACCATAACAGCAAAGATAATGGCTTTACCCAGCTCCTCGGGGCGTTTGGCTATGAGGCCGACACCGGCAGCGGCGGCCCGGCCCTGGGCAATGGCAGAGAGCAGACCCACTATGGCCACGGGCATGGCGGCCATAAAGACGGCCCAGCCCTGCTCCATGGTTAGGTTTAGCAGATTGCCGCCCACAACCCCGGTGCGCTGCATAATTAAGAAACCCGTCAAGAGGCCGTAGATTCCCTGGGTTCCCGGTAGGGCCTGCAGGAGAAGGGTCTGGCCAAATTTATCCGGGTCTTCGGAAACCACTCCCGAGGCACTTTGCCCCACTAAACCAACACCAATGGCGGAACCGATTCCAGCCAGGCCCACAGCCAGGGCGGCCCCCAGCAGGGCCAACACTATTCCCGTCATACTCTCAAACATTTTCTTACGCCTCCCTTTCTTCTAGGTCCACGTATTGTGTATTAATTTTAAAGGGTGTGAAGGCCTTGCCCCCACCTTCAAAAAACTTGCCGAAGTACTCGATATACTGGAGGCGGCTGGTGTGGACATAGGCACCCAGGGTACCGATGATGAGGTTGAAGAAATGACCGCCAATGAGGATGATGAGCATAAGCACAAAGCCAACCACCCCGGCGGAACCTACCAGCCTGCCCATGGTATTTATGGCAACGGCGATGACCCCAGAGGCTAATCCCAGGGCCAAGAGCCTGGAATAGGAAAGGACATCACTTAAGTAACCGGTCAGGTCATAGAGGCTGAGGAGCCCACTGAAAAACTTCATGACCATATTTTTTTGCCCCCGCCCCTGGGTGAGCACCAAGCCCACTGCCCCGGCAATGGCCAGCACCTTGCCCAGTCCGGCTACGGCGGGAAGGGCCAGGAGCATGAGGCCGATGAGGAGCAGGTACCAGAAGCCTTGGTCGAAGACGGCATCCCAAGGCTTACCGGCGGCAATACTGCGGTAGGCCTGGATAGCCATGCCTGCAAAGAGGTGGATAACCCCCAGGGCCATGGAGAAGATGAGCATCTTCATGGGGTCATCTAGGGGGTTAAACCAGAGGGGCGGGAGGTTAATCATATCGCCAAACCAACTGCCCGTTAAGATACCAAAACATAGGGCCGCTCCCCCTCCCAGGGCCAAGAGCTTGATGAGCTGCTCCCCCATCCCCTTGGGCTGCATTAGCTTAAGGAGCAGCAGGGAGAGGAGGGTGAGGAGGATCCCATAGCCCGCATCCCCCAGGGTGATGCCAAAGAAGACAAAGAAGAAGGGGGCCAGGGCTGCGGTGGGGTCAATTTCCTTGGGACTGGGTGTGCTGTAAAGATTGGTGACGGCTTCGAAGGGTTCCACCAGGGGGCCGTTTTTTAGGGCCACCGGGGGGATTTCCCCTTCCACCGGATCCCGAGCCAGGAGGGTCGCCGTCTCGCCGACCTGGGCCAAGTGTTCTTCTATTTGAGGGATATCGGCGGCCCGGGCCCAGCCCGTCATGAGGACGGCCTGGTCGGTGGAAAGGAAGTTATCGGTTACCGCCAGGCGATCCCGCTTTAGGGCCAAGTAATCGTAATAGGCCATGAGGCGGGGCCGCTGGGGCAAAAGTTTTTCCACCTGGGCCAGGAGCCCCTGGCCCTTCTCCCGCTCCCTGGCCAGTTTTTCCTCCAGTTGGGCCATACACTGGGCGGGGCTGGCCGTCAGGTGGGCGGGGACCTGTAGGTCCGTCCAGTTGTGTTCCTTGAGGGCTGCCTCCACCGGAGGGCAATCCCGCAGGTAAATAAGGAAGATATGGGCCACTTCCTTATCTTGGCTGACAACTTGCACATGGGTTTCCGGGGCCTCCCGGGCTAAAAGATCCTTAAATTGGGCCAAGGAAGCCGCAGGCAGGGAACCCAGCCTGACGGATACCCTTTCACTGACCCCCAATTCTTTTAGGGGGAGGTTTAGATCCCGGTAGGGGGCCAAATCTGATAAGAGGTTTTCCACCCTATTCTCTTCGTTGCCCAGGGCGGTGAACCCTTCGTCCAGGCGCCGGCAGGCCTGGTAGATCTTGTCCACCTGTTCTCCCTCGGCCCCAAAGGTGGAAAATTCCTCCGGGGTTAGGGTCATTTTAGACCCGGCAAACTGCTCCAGAAAACCCTTTTTTAGAGGGAAGTGCCGGGCCAAAAGATCAAGGCTGTACTTAATTTCATTCAGGCGGCTTTCCAAGCGGTGAAGGGCTTCCGGCTCCTGGATGCTGCGCAGGTCCCCACAGCCCTTCCAGGTGGGCTTTTCTTCCACCTGGCGGATTTCCACCAAACCCAGGGACTGGAGAGCCCGGACCATCTTTTCCTTTTCCGCCCGGTGGGCAAAGAGGTAGATCTTTTTCATTTCAACTATGGCCATTGCTCTTCACAATCCTCTCTGAAATCATGGCTACAGCCGCCGCCATGTGGGAGGCAGCCGCTTCCTGTAATTCTTTGATTTCCTTCTCCCGCTCCCTTTGGTAGGGGACAATTTGGGCCTGGGCTTGGGAAGTGGCCTGGGCGATGAGTTCTTCTGCCTGGGTGCGGGCCTCTGCCTTAATTTTTGCCAACATGGTTTCCTTCTGGGTCCGGGCCTTTTCCACAAGCTGCCGGGCTTGTCCCTGGGCCGCGGCAATTATTTCTTGGGCCCGGGCCTCTGCTGCGCGAATCTCCCTAATAATTTTGTCTGCCAATCAGCCTCACCACCTTTTTAGGGACGGGGAGGCTTCCTCCCCATCTTATTTTTTCTTTCAGCTTGCTTCTTTGTTAATTTTCCCGCCGGGGAATCCCCTCCCCAAGGGGGGATCCAGTGGGGTTTCCCCAGGGCCGGGTCTAACTCCCCCAAGGGCCGTTGGCCCCCGGGGAATGGCCTTCAGTTCCTCTATTTCCTTGGGGGCCCCCGGGCCGGCAACCCCGTGATTGCGGCACTTTGGGGGGTTGGGGGTAGGAATATTGGCAATTCAAAAGATATTCCTTTCCCCCGTCCCGGGGCGGTAGCCCTAAGGGGGGCAACCACCCTTTTGTTCCGGCCAATGACAGAGAAAGGCGGCCTCTTTGTTAGGGGCTAGTAATTGCTGCATAGGGGCGGGGAGTTTATAGTACTTATTGCCTAGAGGGCCACCGGAGAAGAAAATACCAAT
>JAAYSG010000003.1 GCA_012518435.1 Bacillota bacterium | reverse complement strand
TGGGAGAGCGCCTGACTGGCAGTCAGGAGGTCAGGGGTTCGAGTCCCCTCAGCTCCACCAATATTCACCCTTACCAAGCAGGGTGGTACCACGGGATGGAACTAGCCTCTCGTCCCTGACAGATGTCAGGAGATGGGGGGCTTTTGGCTTTTATTGCAGTTTTCCACCCAATGTGGCTTGGAATTATGGGGGGGATGGTACAATTAAGGGGGAAAATAACATGGGTCAACACTATGATTTTGCGCGGATTGAATCGAAGTGGAAGAAATATTGGGAAAAAGAGGATCTGCACAAGGTCCAAATGGATCCCAATAAACCGAAGTACTATGTGCTGGAGATGTTTCCCTACCCATCGGGGGAACTGCATATGGGCCATATTCGCAATTACTCCATTGGCGATGTGGTGGCCCGCTTTCATACCATGAAGGGCTATAATGTTTTGCACCCCATGGGGTGGGATGCCTTTGGCATGCCGGCGGAAAATGCCGCCATAGAAAGGGGCATTTATCCCGCCCAGTGGACCTCCAGCAATATCCATAGTATGCATCGCCAACAACGGGAATTTGGTCTTAGTTATGACTGGGACCGGGAAGTGGCAACCTGCCACCCGGAATATTACCGCTGGACCCAGTGGCTCTTTCTTCTCTTTTATCAGCGGGGCCTGGCCTACAAGCGCAAGGCCGAGGTTAATTGGTGTCCCTCCTGTCAAACGGTTTTGGCCAATGAGCAGGTTGTAAGTGGCAACTGCTGGCGTTGCGATAGCCAGGTGGTAAAAAAGGAACTTGAGCAATGGTTCCTCCGCATTACCGATTATGCCCATCGGCTACTAAAGGATCTTGATACCTTGGAGGGTTGGCCGGAATCGGTGAAGATAATGCAGGCCAACTGGATTGGCCGCAGTGAAGGGGCAGAAATTGACTTCCCCGTCAAAGGACGGGAGGACAGCATAAAGGTTTTTACCACTCGCCATGATACCATCTATGGGGCTACCTATATGGTCCTGGCCCCGGAACACCCCCTAACAATGGAACTTGTGCGGGGGACGGAAAGGGAAGAACCAGTGCGCAGCTTTGTCAAAGAGGCCATCCGCAGGCGGGAGGAAACGATAGATCCGGAAGAATTGGGTAAGGAGGGCATCTTCCTTGGTGCCTATGCCATAAACCCCTTCAATGGCGAGGAAATACCCATTTGGACCGCCGACTATGTTCTGATGGAGTATGGAACAGGGGCCGTCATGGGGGTACCGGCCCACGATGATAGGGATTTTGAATTTACAAATTTACACAGAATTCCCCAACGAATTGTCATTATGCCGGAAAAGGATGCCCCAGTGCCGGAAACCATGACCCAGGCCTATGCCGCCGATGGGTATCTGGTTAATTCGGGTCCTTTTAATGGGCTTTCAGTTCAGGAAGCCCAAGAGGCCATAGCGGACTATCTGGAGGAGAAGGGTATTGGCCGGCGGGCTGTCAGTTATAAGCTGCGGGATTGGCTTGTCTCCCGCCAAAGATACTGGGGTGCCCCTATTCCCATTGTCTACTGTGACCATTGTGGTGTGGTTCCTGTCCCCATGGATGAACTCCCGGTAATGCTGCCGGAGAAGGTGGTTTTTCAGCCTGGGACAATCTCATCCCTGGCTCACATGGAAGATTTTGTCCATACCACCTGCCCCCAGTGTGGTGGTCCGGCCAAACGGGAAACCGACACCATGGATACCTTTATCTGTTCCTCCTGGTATTATTTTCGCTATGCCGATGCCAGGAACGAGGAAGCCCCCTTTAGTAAGGAGGCGGTGGACTATTGGCTACCAGTAGACCAATATATTGGCGGAATTGAGCATGCTGTCTTGCACTTGCTTTACTCCCGTTTCTTTACCAAGGTCCTCTATGATGCCAATTTGGTTAGCTGCCAAGAGCCCTTTACCAACCTCTTGACCCAGGGGATGGTAATTAAGGATGGGCAAAAAATGTCCAAGTCTAAGGGAAATGTGGTGACACCGGGGGAAATTATTAGCAAATACGGTGCCGATACGGCCCGCCTCTTTATTCTCTTTGCCTCGCCTCCGGAGCGGGATCTGGACTGGAGTGACCAGGGTGTGGAAGGGGCCTGGCGCTTCTTGAATAGGGTCTGGCGGTTAATTCACAATAACCTTGATATTTTTACGGGAGAAAAGTTGAAACCTGCCCATGTTGCCAGTGGCGCGGATAAGGATCTGTGGCACAAGCTCCACGATACCATCAAAAGGGTTACTGAGGATGTGGAAAAGCGCTTTAATTTCAATACGGCCATTAGTACCATTATGGAATTGGTCAACCAGATCCATCGCTATCGGGAGCAATTGGCAGCTGAAAAGCAAAACACCGCATTACTTCGCGAAACCTTGGAAAAAACCATCCTCCTTTTGGCCCCCTTTGCTCCTTACCTCACAGAAGAACTGTGGCATACCATGGGACATAAGGATAGCGTCCACAGACAAAAATGGCCCGATTATGATGAGAAGGCCCTGGTGCGGGAAGAAGTCCAGATTGTGATCCAGGTGAATGGAAAATTGCGGGACCGCCTCCAGGTGCCTGTGGATATGGATAGGGAAGAACTGGAGGAACGGGCCCTGGGTCTAGAACGGATTAAGGGTTTGACGGCGGGGAAGGAAGTGGTGAAGATAATTAATGTCCCTGGCAGACTTATAAATATAGTAGTCAGGTAAAGCGGGCCAAGGAGCAGGAAAATGTCGCTTTAGGGAGAATTTATCCTTGAGCATGATTGAAAGGGGTAGGCAAAGTGTTCAACCTCCCGCGGCAGCAGCAGTATATTATAATTCTCCTTCTGGGGGCCCTTTTGCTGGGAGGGGCAGTGTCCCTTCATCGCCAGTACCGTCCGGTGGAAACCTTGGAAGTAGAGGGGCTAAGACCCGTGGAAGAAGAGGAACCCCTTCCCGGGGAAGTGGTTATTCACGTTGCGGGGGCGGTGGCAAAGAGCGGGGTTTACCGACTTCCCGAAGGTTCCCGGGTAATCGATGCCCTGGAGGCGGCAGGGGGCGGTAGGGAGGATGCCGATATCCATGCCCTAAATTTAGCAGATGTACTCACAGATGGCCAGCGCTACTATGTTCCTACGTTGGAAGAAACAGCGGGCCAGAACGGAAGTACCTCCGGATTAGCTGGGGGGAAGGTCAACATCAATAGGGCTTCCCAGGCCGAACTGGAAACCCTGCCGGGAATTGGCCCTGTCTTGGCCCAAAGGATAATTTCCCATCGGGAGGGGCAGGGGCCCTTTCAGCGGCCGGAGGATTTAAAAAAGGTGTCGGGGATAGGTGACAAAACCTTCGAGGCACTAAAGGACCTGATCAGTGCCCCCTGAAAAGAATATTTCTTCCTTTCCTCGGCCATCCTATGGAGAAAGGAAGGTCCGGGGGGTGATGACTATGGATGATAAGCGTAGTGAAAAGATACACAAGATAGTTGAATTTGTGGAAAAAAATCGTGAGTCCCATGCCAGCCGAACCGTTTGCAAGGAAATGTTGGGTGATTATTATGTTCCCTTCGATGATGAGACCAGGGAACAATTGGAGGAAAGGTTGGCTGGGGCTGCAGAGGAACAGTTTGCCTATTGTTATGACCTAATTAGCTAGCCATTGCCCGGGGAATCCCGGGTTTTTCTTTTTTGCCGCCGGGGAAAAGGGAGGAAAATTGTTGTCCGGGGAGAAATAGGCAATATATACAAATATACATAATAGTGTTGAAAGGAAGGATAAAAGATGAGGTTAAGGGAAGTCCGTAGTAGGGCCCGGGACCGGCTTCAGGGCTTCTGTCGCGTTTGCCCCATTTGCGATGGTCGGGCCTGTGCGGGGGAAATGCCGGGCATGGGTGGCCGAGGTACCGGGGCTGGATTTATCAACAATGTCACAAGCCTGAGCCGGGTTCGCCTCAATATGACAACAATTCATTCAGCGTCTAAACCTGACTTATCCTATGACTTTTTTGGGCAAAAACTAGCCTTTCCCGTTTTGGGGGCTCCCATGGGTGGGGCAAAGATGAACATGGGAGGTGCCATGACAGAGGAAGAGTTTGCCGCCGCCCAGGTTCAGGGTGCTGTGGAGGCGGGAACCATGGCCTTTACAGGGGATGGCCCTGATCCCATATTATACCAGGGTGGCTTGCAGGCCATAAGCGCTGTGGAAGGTCGGGGGGTACCGGTAATTAAACCCCGGAAGGAAGAAGATATTATACGCTTGATTAGGCAGGCGGAGGAAGTGAATGTACCAGCCATTGGAATTGATATTGATGCTGCCGGTTTTCGTAATATGGATAAGGCGGGGGAGTTTGTAGGGCCCAAAAGTGTTGCTCAACTAAAGGAGATAGTGAAGAGTAGCAGGTTGCCGCTTATCCTTAAGGGTGTTATGACGGGTAGGGATGCCCTGGCAGCCTTGGAGGCCGGGGCGGCAGGAATTGTAGTCTCCAATCATGGTGGCCGAGCCCTGGATCATACACCGGGGACAATAGAGGTTTTGCCGGAAATTGCAGCGGTGGTCAGGGGGAGGCTGAGGATATTTTTGGATGGGGGCATCCGTACTGGCGATGATGTCCTAAAGGCTCTGGCCCTTGGAGCGGAGGCTGTTTTAGTGGGTCGGCCCATTGCCATTGCAGCCTTCGGTGGTGGCGCCCAGGGGGTAAAGAGGCAGTTGGAACAGCTAGAGAAGGATTTGAAAACGGCAATGATAATGACCGGCTGTGATAGTCTGGAAAAAATAGGCCCGGCGGTGGTTCGGATTCCCCGGGATTGGCAATAGACTGGGGTCTGGGGTTTTTAAAAGACTATGGGCCAACTCCTTCGCCTCCCCCCTTATTTTTGCGCGGGCTGGATAGGATTAAAAGAGGACCTTTACCGGTTTTGGCCCTTTCCAAGGGGTAGCCCACCCCTGGGCATCTTTACCGCCATTGGGGACTTTTCCCCCCTTACTTGGCCTAACCCTTCCGGGGCTCGTTTAGTACCCATCTATGGAGTTGATACTGCGGAAAAAAGGGGGCCATCTCCTTCGCTATCGCAAATTATTTAGATTGTTTTAAACGTACCTGGCTTAAAGACGGAGCATTTGGGCTAGAAAAAATGCATCTTGCCTATAGCCAATGGTACCGCAATAACCTTGCTTAAGATATTGCTGTAACTAGTTAGGTTGGAGGCTGTTGGGGGGAATGCATGCATATGGTCTAATTTTGAAAAGAAGGATTGGAAGGTTGGTAGGGCTAAAAAATGATTAGCGAACATATTGTCCAAACAATGACCAAAAAAATAAAGGACACTTGATATTATCCCTGCTCCAGCGGCCATGAACATATCATTGGGCTTGAGCTGCCGCCGCCCGTCAACTTTAACGTAGCTTTCGTTGCCCCGGGAAATATCGATGGTAACCGGGGAAACCAGCCTGTCCAAATGGTGCCCCGCTGTAAGCAAAAGATTTTTCATCTTGATCGTGAACATGGCATCCACCAAGGTAGATAGGTAAGCGTCAAATAAAGCCCACCTTGCAAATCGCAAGATGGGCTCAAATAACTGTGAATCAGAATGGTCAGCGTCAGCACGGATTTCCATAAATATCTTAACGGTTATGGCCAATGAGGGTTATGAAGACTTTGCAGATGCCTTGCAAAGGGAATACGAAACAGAAAGTGGCCGCAGATTTGGCATTGTAAAAAGCCATTTATTTGCCAATATACCAATAAAGTTTGGGGATGGAAGTGTTGGATATTTGGGGCAGAAGGCTTCAGAGTTATTGTTGGGGGTTTTGGGAGAATGGCTATATTGCTGAAGCGGCTAAGATGCGGGGAAGGCTAAAGGTTGCCATAAAGGACAATAACGTGAAGATACCAGAAAAATTCGAACCGATAAGGGGGGAAATTACAGCCCTTGTCAGAAAAGCATCCAGTAACCTAAACAGCAAAAAGAACAAAGATAAGAAGACCATTGGGTTTAACAAACAGGTTTATCTTGACCCGGAATTTAAAGATTTATGGGATAGGATAAAATACAAGACTACCTATTCTGTGGATTTTGCCAGTGAGAAGCCGATGGATGAATGTTGCAAAGAGGTGCAAAACAGCCTATCTGTAAGCTCTGCCAAATTCCCGGAATGGTTTAAGATTAATACTCCTTTGATGATATGGATAGCTTTAAAGATTTTATGGAGGAAAAGGTAGTTGTATAGCTACTTTTTGCAAGACCAATTTCCTTGTTCTACCTTTAGATCAGAAAATATATGTAAGTCATCAGCTGACAAAGGAAGAATAAAAGATATCAGCAATTATACATCAGGCATATCCCATCCTTCCAATACATAATATTAGTAAAGAATCCTAGGGAAGAAGGGATGGGTATGCGGGTGTACTACCTATCTTGGCAGCGGCTTGCCGTCAGCCTTGTAATACTTGTTTTATTTTTCGTTGGTATCTTTGTTGCTGTCGGGGATCTTTTACCCCTTACCCGGCCTGTTTCTTCCGGGGATCGACTAGTGCCCATCTATGCTGTGGATACACCGGAAAAAAAGATATCTATTTCTTTTGATGCAGCTTGGGGCTCGGAAAAAACTCCCCAGCTGTTGGCCATCTTGGATGAGTATGGAATAAAAACCACCTTTTTTTTAGTTAAATTTTGGGTAGAAGAGTACCCTCATGTAACAAAGGAGATCGCCCGCAGGGGCCACGAAATTGGCAATCACTCTGCAACCCATCCCAACATGGATACCCTCACCAGGGAGGAAATCCACCGGGAACTAAAGGAGACTAACGAGCTCATAGAAAAGTTGACTGGCCAAAAACCCAAGATCTTTCGTCCCCCCTTTGGTGCCTATAACAACACCCTTATTGAGGCCGTAGCCGAATTGGATATGAAGACTATTCAGTGGAGTGTTGATTCCCTCGACTGGCAGGATCTGAGTGCGGCGGAAATAACCCAACGGGTGTTGGCTTTAATTGAACCTGGAGCCATTGTTTTATTTCATAATAATGCTGAAAACACCCCGGCAGCCTTAATTCCCATTTTGGATAAATTAGAGGCCGATGGGTATTCCATAGTACCTGTTTCCGAACTCATCCTCTGGGATAATTACTATATTGATCCCCATACTGGTATTCAACATCGACAAGTAGGGGAGAAAAAATAGCAGGGGATAATGTTTTTCCTCATTTTGCCGGATTAAGATTTTATTACCAATATAAAAGGGATGGAAAAGGGGAACAATACTAGTGCCGCTATTGCGGTCCAACTTAAAAGGAGTGGGGCTAATGAGTAAACGGCGTCGCGGTGTAATGTCCAAGGAGCTGAGATACGAGTTAGCCAAAGAACTTGGAGTTGCCGATATCGTCAAGCGAGAGGGCTTCGGTGCTGTTTCCTCCCGCGATTGTGGCAACTTGGTTAGGTTGGCCATTCAGCGGGCGGAAGGGTCCCTGAAAAGGCAATAGCGGTGGGGATGTACCCAGAGGGTACATCCCATTTTTTTCTCGTTGGATTCATTCCCGGCGAGGAAGGGGCTGGGGCCAGGGCATACTTTCCCGTTTCATGAATAATTTTCAATAAGGGATTCTTGGGTTTTACCTAGATAAAGGGAGGTGAATTTTATGAGGGAGGAAGTTAAGTTACAGGTGCGGGGGAAGAGATTCTGGGAATTGTTGACAGCTAGGAGGAGCTTGCGGCTAATTCTTTTTGTCTTTCTTAGTTTGGTGGGTTCCATGATTAGACTGCCTCTGCCCATGGGCTCGGTGGCATTGGAAACCTTCCCCGGGTATTTTGCCGCTTTGTCCTTTGGTTGGGTGGATGGTGGCCTTGTGGCCGGCCTAAGCCACCTTTTAGTTTCTGCCTTGGGTGGTTTTCCCCTGGGTATTTGGCTTCATTTTTTGGCGGGGTTACAGATGGCCCTTTGGGCGGTATGTTTTTGTTATATTAACGACAGGGTGGGAATGTTTTTTGCCATAATTGCCATAACTATTCTTCATTCCTTGGTTTCTGTTGTATATACCCTGCCCATTTGGAATATGGTTATTTTTAGTGGTTTACTCCTACCCCTGGCCACCGCTGCGGCAGTTAACCTGTCTTTAGCTGGGCTTCTTTTCCTTTTGGGGGCCAGGAAGCGGTCCACCCGTTGGGAACGAAGTGCCTAACTGCCCATCCTTTACCGGGAGAATTGTAAACTTTGGGTGCTTGCCAAAAAAGGGCCATGGCCCTAAACCCCTGCGGTGACTAGAAAGCGACATTTTAAAAAAAGGAGGACACCTTGGGAGGGCTCTGCCCTTCTTTTTTTATATGCCAATGCCCCCAAGCACACCTCTAGTTGTGATGGAGTACTATGTAAAGAGTTAAATAATAGTAGAGGAGGTTTTCGCACAATGGTACGGGGTTATGTCAAAAAGGTGTTTCCGGGGAATAATACCTCCCAGGGTTTTTACTCTTTCTATGATTATATTGTTCCCCCCGATGCCACACGGGTGCTCATTATTAAAGGGGGCCCAGGGGTGGGTAAGTCTACCTTTATGGGTAAGATTGCGGAGGAAATGTTAAAAAGGGGTTTTGATGTTGAAATGCACTGCTGTACAGCCGATGTGGGATCCTTGGACGGGATCTTGATACCCAAATTGGGTGTGGTTATCATGGATGGGATGGCACCCCACATGGTGGATCCGAAATATCCTGGGGCTCTGGAGGAGATCATTTATCTGGGGGAATATTGGGATAGCACACAAATAAAACCCCATAAGAAGACAATTATGGAATTAACCAAGGGGTCAAGCAGAATGTATAAACGGGGCTATCGCTTTCTTAAGGCCGCCCAATTGGTCTACCAAGATTGGGAGGAGGCAAACATGGAAGCCATGGATTTTGCCTACGCTAATCAACAGACCCATAGGGTTATTGAGGAGGTATTGGGGGATATTCCCATTTCATCCCGGCAGGGACGGGGAAGACACCTCTTTGCCCGGGCCATTACCCCAGCGGGGATGTTAAACCATGTTGATACAATTATCGGGCCCTGTAAAAGGAGGTATGCCATAGAGGGTGAACCCGGTACTGGGAAGTCCACCTTGATTGAAAAGGTGGCCAACGCAGCACTGGAAAGGGGTTTTACAGTGGAGATGTACCATTGTCCCCTTAATCCAGAGAAGGTCGAACATATAGTGGTTAAAGAGTTGAGTGTGGCCTTGACAAAGTCCATTGAACCCCACCGTTATTTTCCCGGTAAAGATGATGTTGTAATAAATTTGAGTGAGGGCTTGGATAGGAAAAAGACGGCCAAATACGCCACGTTAATTGAGGAAGATAGGGAAATGTTTTTCATTTTATTCAACCAAGGTATTAAGTTTATCGGCCGGGCCAAGGAACATCATGATCGCCTTGAAACCTATTATACCCCCCATATGGATTTTGCCGCCATTGCCCAGCGGCGGGAGGATATCCTCAATGAAATTCTGGAATATTCGGAAGAGATTGGGTCTGGGGCAAAGGGATTTTACCAGTAAGGGAAGAAGTGGTCTGGAAAGACGCCCAAGGGGGAGGTAAAATATGGAGCAAACGTTGGTCCTTATCAAACCGGATGCCGTTGAAAGGGGGCTGGTGGGGAAAATAATTACCCGTTTTGAGGAAAAAAACCTCCAGATTCAGGCCATAAAAATGCTACATTTGACGCGGGAGATGGCAGAAAAACTGTATGAAGAACACCGGGGAAAGACCTTTTACGCCCAACTAATTTCCTACATTACCCTGGGTCCGCTAATCGCCCTAATTCTTGCGGGGCCCCAGGCTGTTAATAGGGCGCGGCTTCTCATTGGTGATACCGCCGGTACAACCCCCGGCACCATTCGGGGAGATTGGGCGGGGAGTATTACTTACAATTTGGTCCATGGTTCCGATTCCCTAAGGAGTGCCACCCGGGAAATAAAACTGTTTTTCCCCAAGGGGGATAGTTGAGTTAAAAAGTATGCAATGTGATAATGGGAGGCCCCCCGGCATATTTATAAGAGCAGGAGAAAAAATCTATGGGGGCCGTGATAAATGATGTACAATCGCCTGTTGCTATTTTTTCTTTGCTTTTTACTGCTCTTCACACCTAAAATTAGTGCAACATCCAGCGGTCCCCACTGCAATTGTGAGGGCCAGCCCCCCTTGGAAAAGACCAGACCACCTATTCAAGGAGAAGTGGTTTTCCATTTGCAGGCCGGCTTGGCCAAGTTGGGCTATTACCGGGGCGCTTTGGATGGCATTTACGGCAGTGAATTGGCAAGGGCAGTGTCTCGCCTGCAGCTTGACCTTGGCCTGCCTGCAACGGGTAATGTGGATGCCATCCTTTGGGCCTATTTGGCCTGGATGGTGGAAAAACCGGCCATGGGCCGATCCAAGGCCCCACCCCAAGGTGACATCAGTATCCTGGTGGATACCGATGCCCTTATCTTAATTGTCTATGCTGACAAGGAACCCCACAAGATTTATCCCGTTGCCATTGGAAAATGGGGCACACCCACACCCTTGGGTGAATGGGTCATTCGGGACATGACAAGCGTTTGGAAAGGCCCCTTCGGCGCCCGCTGGATGGGTCTTAGTTGTCCCTTTGGTAGCTACGGCATCCATGGAACAGATAATCCTTCCTCCATAGGTTGGGAGACCAGTGGTGGGTGTGTGAGGATGTATAATCATGATGTTATTGAGCTCTATGACTGGGTTGCCCCGGAAACTCCAGTTACCATTATTGGGACCAGGGGCTATCCTCTTTTCCACAGCCTAGGGCCCGGGGATGTGAGTCAAAGTGTTGTTTATCTCCAATGGCGCCTCCGGGAGTTGGGCCTTCAAGTAGGGAGAGCAGATGGAGTCTATGGTGAGGCCACCGAGGGTGCCATTAGGGAATTACAGTTTTTTTATCAGCTGCCAGCCGATGGGATAGCCGATGCCAATCTCTTATATATATTAGGTTTTGGTGGGGGGGAGTAGGAAATGGCAGCAGGGCGCCGACTTTGGCTTCTAATGGCATTCAGTGTGCTTTTGGGGGGGCTACTTTACTATTTCCTTTCCGGCTGGCCCTTTTATTTGGACCCGGAAATGGAAATAGATCCGGGGCGACCCTACACCCTAAAATTTTGGGACTACCCTCTCCCCCTAGTATGGAAGGATGGAACTACCTACCTGGAATTTGTCCAAGGGGTTATTGAGGATTTCCAAAGGGAATATCCCAATGTGCAAATTATCTACCATCCCTTAGGTTTCGCCACGGGGCCGGGGGAATTGAGCCAGGCCCTGGCCAGTGGGAGGCCACCGGATATCTATTCTGAACCATTTCCCACCCAAATGGTACACCATCAAGGCCTGCAGGTTCCCGTAACCCATTATATGCCCCCGGAAGATAAGGCCTTTTATCATCCCCTGGTCTTGGCACTTCAGGAGGCAAAGGATGACATTTGGGCTTGGCCTGCTTGGGTTTCGCCCCAAGTGTGGATCGGAAATCGCCAGCTCCTTAGGGAAGGCGGCTTGGATGTAGAGCAGGTACAAACCCTGGGTTGGAATTGGGAAGATTACATGGCCCTGGCCCAGGGGTTTGAAGGAAAAAACCATGGCGGCTTTGTATTTTCCACTGGTTCTTGCTTGGAACTATTTTCCAACCTCCTGGCCAATAATGGTTTGGTTGGGGAAAAGGATGATGATTTTCCTTTAAAACTTGAGGAAACGGCCACCCTATTCCAAACCCTCCATGCAGAAGGATTATGGCGGGATGCCACGGAAAAGTGGCCCTGGGTAAAGGAATTTTGGGAGGGGAAGATAGCCCTCTTAGGGCCTGTAAACGGTTGGGTGATAAGGGGTTCGGGAGTGGGGGCCCGACGGTCAAGGCACTGCCCTGAACTGGTTTTCCTACCTCCTCCCCACAGGCTTGGTGCCAGGGAATACATAAAACCCATAGTTGCCCGGGTGTGTGTGTTTAGGCAGCGGCGCTATCGTGGTGCAGATAACGTTAAGGTAGCCATGGAGTTTGCCCGCTACTTTAGCCACAGGCAGGGGCAAGGGCTAGCCCCCCAGTTATGGGCGCTACCCGCATTTAATTCCCGGAGCCTGCTGGATAAAGAAAATAACGAGTTATCCCTCGCCAACATTCAATTCCTTCTTCGGGCACAAAATTACCTTTTACCCACAATAATTGCCCAAAACCAATGGGAAAGGGAAGACTGGAAAAAGGAGGTGTTGGCCCCTAGGCTGCAGAAACTACTTAAAGGTGAAATTAACCCCCGGGAATTTGCCACCCTAATCGAGGAAGAATTGAAAAATGAATCTTAGCGTTGGAGGAGGTTGGTCAAGAAATGACAAATGTTGAGAGCTTTGACTTGGATCATCGCCGGGTAAAGGCCCCCTATGTACGTAAGGCGGCCCGCCTAGTAGGCCCCCGGGGGGATGTGGTAAGCAAGTT
>JAAYSG010000105.1 GCA_012518435.1 Bacillota bacterium | reverse complement strand
GGGGTGGCCAGGCTCTTTAAGGCCCTGGGGGATGATCTCCTGGAAGATTTAACGGGCCTTACCAAGAGTACCACCGGCATTATCTCGGGCCGGGAAAAGGCCGTTAAGGAGCAAATTGGGGCCCTGAAAAAGCAGGTGGAGCGGTGGGAATACCGCCTGGAGAAGAAGGAAGAGTCTTTGGTCAAGCAGTTTACGGCCCTGGAAAAGGCCCTGAGCCAGCTAAACAGCCAGGGTACCTGGCTGGCGGGGCAGATAGACGGCCTGGCCGCCGGCTGGGGCCATGGCCGGAAAAATTAATGGTGGCCTTGGCCAATGCCGCTGGCAATGTTTTTTTCTGGGTCGGGGGAGCTGGCCCGCCCGGGGTTGCCATGCGGTTGGAGCCAAGGGAAGGACCACACCCTAGGGGGGATTTGGAATGTATGCCCATGCCTACCAACAGTATCGGCAGACCCAGGTGGAAACGGCGGGGCCGGGGCAGTTGATACTAATGCTCTATAATGGCGGTATCCGCTTTTGTAGCCAGGCCATGGGGGCCATAGAAAGGGGACAGCTGGAGGAGGCCCATAAGGCCCTGGTGCGCAGCCAGCAGATTGTGGATGAGCTGATGGCCGCGCTGGATTTGGAAACCGGTGAGCTGGCCCAGAACCTAATGCGCCTGTATGAATACATGAACCAGTGCCTGCTACAGGCCAATATGAAAAAAGACCTAAAGACCCTGGCCCAGGTAAGGGATATGTTTACAGAACTGCGGGATACCTGGCAGACCATGCTAAAGTCGGGCCGGGGTGCAGGCCCAGGAAGGGCGGTTTTATAATGGAAAGGGCTGGAGAGGAGGGCCGCTGGGAAAGGTGGCTGGCGGGCCTGCGGCGGGTTTTGGCCCTGAGCAGGGAGCAGGGGCAGGCCTTTTTGGCGCAGGATTACGCCCGGGTGGATGAACTTTTATCCCAAAGGGGCCAGCTTTTGGCCACCCTGGAGGATGTGCGGGATATTTTTTCGACGGCTGACCCGCCGGGGGAGGAGTATTGGCAGGAGGCCCAGGGGCTTTTGCGGGAGATTAGCCGTCTGGATAATGAAAACAGGGAGGCCATAAGAAGTTACCTGACAGATTTGCGGCGGGATTTGGCGGAACTGGATAAGTGGCGCCGGGCGGCCCGGGCCTATGGTGGAGGGGAAGATATCCCCGCCCGGGGCGTGGATGTCTAGGGGACAGGAAGATGTTTTCCTGTCCTCTTTCCTTTTTTGGCCCATTTCCCTGCTGTAACCCCACTGGTTAGCCGGGAGGGTTTTTTCCGGGCCATCTGTTTTCTCCGGCGGGGGAAACAATTTGTAAACGACCTTGAGACATGAAAACAGAGGGCAGAGGCACCGGCGGGGGTTTGGAGGGACAGCATGCCAGCCTGCCCGGATCGAAGGGGAGGAAACCCCGTGGGGGTAAGTTCTTTCCCTGCCCGCAGGTGCCGTGGCCCATTGCCACCGGCTCCGGCTGGAAAGAATTGTTTCCCCGGCCAAACAAAAGAGGGGAAATGCCCCCTGGCCTAAACATAACTTCCCTTGGTTACTGAATGAATATGCAGGATAAATCAGGTTGCTGTTCCTCCGGGGTACGGGCGGGGGAAAAGCTGATTTTTTTTCTGGGGAAAGGGGATCTTTATTGCCGGTGGGAAACCCCGCCGGCCCAAGTTGTTGGCAAAAAATGACATTCCACAAATTATCCCCAGGACAAACCCAAAGGGCATAGTTATTAACAGACTTATCCACATTATCCACAGATTTGCCCATCCACAGGGGGTGTGGGCAGTGTTCCGGGGCGCCGGTTGTGGATAAAATTGCCCCCTGGCCCCAAAAAAAGCTCCAGCCTTTTTTTCCCCGGGATTTTGGTCCCACCTTGCCAGAGCTACCTAATGGGAGAAAGGTGTTGAATTTGGCAGGAAATTAGTTGGGAGGGGGGATAATTGCTATTGCATAATATATCGGCATAGTGTATAATTATGAAGCATCAGGGCTGGAAGGGAAGGGAGGAAAAATAGCTATTGAAAGAATATGCCCTTTAGTGTATAATAACAAACTGTGATCATGATTTACAACAATTATTACCCTAGGGAGGGGGAAAAGCAGTGAAGACAAAGCATTGGTTGGCTCTGGGTTTGGTATTTATCTTGCTGGTGGGCATCTTGGCCGGGTGTGGGGGCCAGGGAGACTCCCTTGATGCCGGGGAGGAAAATGAACTGGAGGAAAATGGGGAGGAGGAATTGGGCCTTCTGGAGGAGGGCCTTTTGAAGGTGGCCTTTAACGCCGATTTTCCCCCCTTTGAAATGCGGGATGAAAATGATGAACTGTGTGGCTTTGATTACGACCTGATGAATGCGTTGGGCCAAGTGATGGGCTATGATGTTCACTTTGATGATGTTCCCTTCGATGGCATATTTGCCGGCCTGGGTACCGCCTATGATTTGGTTATTTCTGGGGTAACCATTAACGACGAACGCCTGCAGACCATGGATTTTTCCGACCCCTACTTTGATGCCGGCCAGGTAATTGTGGTGCGCAAGGGCTATGAGGAAATTAAGGGTGAAGAGGATCTGCCGGGGAAAAAATTGGGTGTCCAAATAGGTACCACGGGCCATGATGTTTTAAGTGACATGGAAGAAATTGCTGCCGATGATATCCTGGTTTATGACAATTATCCCCTGGCCTTCATCGATCTGGTCAATGGTGGTAGTGACGCCGTTATCTGCGATGTGCCCGTGGCCAAAACCGAGGCCAAGCGCAATGATAAGGTGGAATTGGTTAGTGAGGAACCCTTTACCGTTGAATTTTACGGGATTGCAGTTCCCAAGGGCAACAGCAAGATGGTGGAGGAGCTGAATGCCGCCTTGGCCCAGGTGAAGGAAGCGGGAATTTACGATGAGCTACTTGTGAAGTGGTTTGTGGACTATGAAGGGGAGCTGTAAGGCACCTGCTGGGGAAGGGGACGGTGGGCGGAATTTCCCGCCCCCGCTGCCCCTTTTTCCTGTTTGAAGAAATGAGTGCAAAGAGTGGTGTTTCTAGTGATTAATTGGTCTTATGCCTTTAAGGTTTTGCCCAATTTGTTGCGGGGTACCGTGGTAACAATTCAGTTGGCTCTGCTGGGTGTGCTGGCCGGGGTTATCATCGGCACCATTGTGGGCCTAATCCGGGTCAATAGAACCAGGATCCTCTACCAGCTGGCCACCATCTATGTGGAGATTATTAGGGGGACCCCTATGCTGGTGCAGTTGGTGCTGATCTTTTACGGCCTGCCCCAGATAATTGGCTTTCGGTTGGAACCCTTTACGGCGGCCTTTATTACCTTTGGCCTCAACAGTGGTGCCTATACTTCGGAGATTGTCCGGGGGGGAATTCAATCCATAGACAGGGGGCAGATGGAGGCGGCCCGCTCCCTGGGCATGTCCTACTTCCAGGCCATGTGGTATATTATCCTGCCCCAGGCCTTTCGCCGCATTTTGCCCCCCTTGGGCAATGAGTTTATTATTCTTTTGAAGGATACGGCCCTGGCCTCCACTGTAACCTTACAGGAGATGATGCGCATTGGCCAGATTCAAATGGCCCGAACGGGGCAGCCCTTTCCCATTTATGTCATGGCCGCCCTCATATACCTGGTGATGACCCTACCCTTATCCCAGGGTGTGCGCTATCTGGAAAGGAGGATGGGTGCCGGTGATCAAGGTCTCTAGGCTCTATAAAAATTTTGGCCATCTGGAGGTTCTGCGGGGTGTCGATGCCCATATAAAGCGGGGAGAGGTTGTGGTTTTGGTGGGCCCCAGCGGCTCGGGCAAGAGTACTTTCCTGCGCTGCCTCAATTACCTGGAGCAGCCCACCCGGGGGGAAATTATCTTTAACGGCACCCTGTTGGGTAATTCCCAGGTTAATATGAACCGGGTCCGCCAGGAGATGGGAATGGTTTTTCAGCAGTTCAACCTCTTTCCCCACATGACGGTGACCAAGAATGTGGCCCTGGCTCCCATGAGGGTCAAGGGGGTGGGGGAGGCAGAGGCGGTGGAACTGGCCCATGATCTTTTGGGCCAGGTGGGCCTGGCGGATAAGGTTGCTGCCTACCCGGGGCAGCTTTCCGGGGGCCAGCAGCAGCGGGTGGCCATTGCCCGGGCCCTGGCCATGCAGCCTAAGGTGATGCTCTTTGATGAGCCCACCTCGGCCCTGGATCCGGAGATGATTAATGAGGTTTTGGATGTGATGAAGGATTTGGCCCATGAGGGGATGACCATGGTGGTGGTGAGCCACGAGATGGGCTTTGCCCGGGAGGTGGGCAACAGGGTTATTTTTATCGATGAGGGACGTTTTGTCGAAGAGGGCACTCCGGAACAGATCTTTACCAATCCCCAAAATCCCCGCACCCAGGCCTTTTTAAGCAAGATCCTCTAACTTGCCTTTATTTTCGCCCCCCGGCGGATATATTGGTTGACTTTGACCATGGCCTGTGTTACGATTTAGGCAAATAAGGGCCCAGAGGGCCGCAAGATTTAGGGAGGAATGTGCAACATGCAAGGCCGTGTCAAGTGGTTTAATGCGGAGAAGGGGTATGGATTTATCGAGAGGGAAGATGGTGGCGATGTATTCGTACACTACTCCGCCATCGAGGAAGAAGGGTTTAAAACCCTTGTGGAAGGCCAGGAAGTGGAATTTGATATCGTTGAGGGTGCTAGAGGCCCACAGGCCGCCAATGTCGTGAAAGTTTAAACACCTTTACCATTAGGGTTTATACTTATGACTACCTAGCCCCGGCTCTGGCCGGGGCTTTGAATTTATTTGGCGCCCATGGTAGAATGGCAGCCGGAGTGAAGGATTTTCTCCCCTATTGGGGAATAATATATATAAAAGGAAAGGAGTGGTGTTATGCGTATCATAGTGAAGGGGAAGAATATCGCTGTAACACCCGCCTTACGCCAACATGTGGAAAAGAAGTTGACTAGACTGGCGCGGTATTATGAGGGTATTACCGAGGCCACTGCAACCCTTTCTGTGGAAAAGGGACGGCATATTGTTGAGGTGACGGCACCCTTAAATGGGGGGATGCTCATTAGGGGCGAGGAAGAAACCCATGATATGTACGCCTCCATCGACTTGGTGTTGGAGAAGCTGGAGCGCCAGATTGAAAAGTATAAGACGAAAATAGCCCGCCAGATTAAAAATAGCAGCCTTTTGGATTTGGCTACCCCAACCCAAGGGGATGCCGCTGCGGAGGAGCCACGTCTGGTGCGCACTAAGCGTTTTGCCATGAAACCCATGTCTGTAGATGAAGCCATCCTGCAGATGAATCTCTTGGGCCATGATTTCTTTGTCTTTTGCAATGCCGATACCGATGAGGTAAATGTGGTCTACCTGCGCCGGGACGGCAACTATGGCCTCATTGAACCCATATTTTCTTAAATTGCCCCGCTATCCCCTGGCTTTTTTGTCAACACAGCCCCCGGATTACATTCCGGGGGTTCTTTTCTACCCCGAAGAAGGAATTATTTGGTCTTTGGTCGAATTAAGCCCTATGGTGAAATATACACGGGGAATGAGGGATAACAGTGGAAGATGGAAGGGGTCTACCGCCCAAGGGGAAACTGGAACAAAGCCTATCTGAACTACGGGGGGTAAAGGCCGCCCGGATAGTTGTAAGCGGGGGGGAAATAGATGCGGTTCATATTTTGGCAGAGCCGGATCGAAACCCCAAGCAGGTGGTCCGGGATGTGGAATCCATTCTCCAGGCTAAGTACAAGCTGGATATTGATCACAAAAAGGTTTCTGTAGCCCAAATGAATGGCGTGAGGCAGCATTCCCTTTCCACTCGGCCCCAATTAATTTCCTTGGGTCTTTCCACCACGGGCGCCCAGGCCCGGGCCCGGGTTGAACTGTGTTTCCTGGAGGAACATTTTACCGGTGAGGCCCTGGGAGCCAACACCGCCTTTAACCGCCTGCGTTTGACGGCGGAGGCCACCCTCAAGGCTGTGGAGGGTCTTGT
>JAAYSG010000104.1 GCA_012518435.1 Bacillota bacterium | reverse complement strand
TGCGGAAAAGCCTGTTTCCCTTGCCGGTGGTGGGCCTCCTGCTCCTAGCCTTCCTGCCGGTTTGCCTTTTCCTATCCCTTAAATACCACTTTCAAGACCGCCTTATCCCCGGGGTAAACTTCCGGGGTCATAGCTTAGGTGGCCTTCCCCTCACCGATGCCGGAGTTGTTATTGAAGAAGTAGCCAGCCAGCTGGAGACCACACCGGTACATTTTTACCATGGGGACCAGACCTGGGAGGTTATGCCCCGGGAAATGGGGATAGAAGTGAACAGAAAGGCCCTTTTGGAAATGGCCTATAAAATCGGCCGCCAAGGAAGCCCCTACCAACAGGTACAAGAATGCTGGCAGGCCTGGCGGCGGGGAAGGGAACTGGAGGCCATTATGGTGGTGGATGATGGGGAGTGGGAGCGGTATTTTCTAGGGCTAGCCCAGGAGGTGAACAAAAGGCCCCAAAATGCCACGGTGGATCCGGATACCATGCTAATTTTGCCGGAGTGCCAGGGCCTACAGTTGGATGAAGGTGCCACCTTCAAGGTATTGCTGGAGGAATTAAAAAACCCCCTGACGGGACGGCTGGCCCTTGAGGTCCGGAAGATTGAAGCGGCGACAACAAAGAAGATGATTGCCTCCTTAGGTGAACTGAGTATTTTGGGAAGGGCTGCAACCCCCTTTGACCCGCGGGACGAAAATCGGACTGTTAACCTAAGGGTGGCGGCTGCCGCCCTGGATGGTAGCCTCATAAAGAAGGGGGAGGTATTGTCCTTCAATACAGTGGTGGGGCCCCGGGAGCCGGAATATGGCTATTTAAAAGCCCCGGAGATAATTGCTCAGGAGCTGGTCACCGGCTTTGGTGGGGGTGTCTGCCAGGTTTCTTCTACCCTTTTTCATGCCTCCCTCCTGGCCGGCATGCATGTTGCCGAACGCCATGGCCATTCAAGGCCCTCCACCTATATTCTCTTGGGCCTGGATGCGGCCGTGGCCTATGATTACCTGGACCTGAAACTCATGAATAAAGGGTTGACCCCCCTTCTCCTGACAGCCCGCCTCCGAGACAACCAAGTAGAAGTGGCAATTTTAGGGAAAAAATGGGGGATAGAGGAGATCCATTTGCGGGAAAAGGAAAGGGTGGAAATACCCATCCCCCGGGAGGAGGTCCTTGATCCTACCCTTTTGCCGGGGGAATATTTGCAGGAAGAAGCCGGAGCCCCCGGTTATAGGGTGACAATAGAGAGGGTCTATAGCCTAGAAGGGCGAGAGATAAGGCGGGAAACCGTTAGCAAAAGCTATTATGCCCCCCGGCCCCGCATCATCCGCACGGGCGTGCTGGAGGCATCCCCCCGGACAAGATAGCCTTGACAAAGAAATTTTTGGGACATGGACAGGCTTGACTTGTTTTTGCAGACTAAGGTATAATAGAGACGTGCATACAGCGGCCTACGGGGTAGGTTGGCACTACTTACGTCTTTTTTTATGCGTAAAGGTTTTAAGGATACTAACTGAATAGGGTTTCTTAAATACCTGATACGGAGGCGATTTCAGTAATGCTATCTGCCCAGCAAAGATACACCCTTGAATACGAGGACATGGTGGATGAAGACATAGTTAAGCGGGCCAGGGGCGGATGTTATGTTGCTTTAGAATTCCTCATCACTAAATACAGAAACTTTGTTCGAGCCAAGGCCAGATCCTATTTTTTAGTGGGAGCCGATCGGGAAGACATAATCCAGGAAGGCATGATTGGACTTTACAAGGCTATCCGCGATTACCGCAGCGACAGACTGGCCTCCTTCCGGGCCTTTGCTGAACTATGTATTACCAGGCAAATTATAACCGCCATTAAAACAGCAACGCGGCAGAAGCATATTCCCCTTAACTCCTATATTTCCCTCAACAAACCCATCTACGATGAGGATTCCGACCGGACCCTCCTGGATGTAATATCGGGTAATAGGATTACCGATCCGGAGGAACTTATCATCAACCGGGAAGAATTTGGTGATATTGAAGAAAAAATGGTGGAGATACTAAGTGAATTAGAGTGGAAGGTGCTTATGGCCTACCTGGAGGGTAAATCCTACCAGGAAATTGCCTCAGATCTAAACAGACATGTCAAATCCATCGACAATGCCCTCCAGAGGGTGAAACGGAAGCTGGAGAGGTATCTGGAAAATAGGGACAAGATGTAGGGTGGGGGTGGAAAATTTCCTATCTTGACTTCCACCCCGGAAATGGTTATAATGAAATACGCCGTCGGTTGGCCGACGTAGCTCAATTGGCAGAGCAGCTGATTTGTAATCAGCAGGTTACCGGTTCGAGTCCGGTCGTCGGCTCCAGTTTGCAAAATAAGATCTAGTTGGGCAATCGGCGGATAGGCATTATAATATAATAGGGGGAGAGGTACCCAAGCTGGCCAAAGGGGGCAGACTGTAAATCTGCTGGCAGAGCCTTCGCTGGTTCGAATCCAGCCCTCTCCACCACAAATAACGCGGGGTGGAGCAGTTGGTAGCTCGTCGGGCTCATAACCCGGAGGTTGTCGGTTCAAATCCGGCCCCCGCAACCAGGCCCATGTGGCTCAGGAGGTAGAGCGTCGCCTTGGTAAGGCGGAGGTCACCGGTTCGAATCCGGTCATGGGCTCCAG
>JAAYSG010000103.1 GCA_012518435.1 Bacillota bacterium | reverse complement strand
CCCGCCACTATGGAGGCCACCTTTTCCGGCACCAGCTTGCCCAGAGCAATATAATCAAGGAAAAAGAGGGGTCGGGCCCCGGTACAAATCACATCATTGACACACATGGCCACACAATCTATCCCCACGGTATCGTGTTTATCCAAAAGAAAGGCCAACTTGAGCTTGGTCCCCACCCCATCGGTGGCACTGACCAAAACCGGCCTCTGCATCCCCGCCGTGTCCAGTTCAAATAGGCCGCCAAAGCCCCCTAAGCCAGAAAGCACACCCGGGGTTTTGGTCCCGGCCATATGGGTTTTCAGCAGGTCCACTGCCCTATAACCCGCCGTAATATCCACACCCGCCTCCTTGTAACTTACACTATAACTCTTCTTCATCGCCATCCACCTTTACACCGATTTTTTTCCCCATTCCCTCTTCCTTGGCCACCGCTTCTCCCCCCACCCCCCGGGGCAGGGGGTAATTATTGCTAAAGCAGGCGGCACACAGGCCATCCCCACCCACGGCCAAAAGCTTACCAATATCCTTGATATCCAGATAAGACAAAGAATCAGCATCTATTATCCGGGCTATCTCCTCCACACTGTGCTGGCGGGCAATTAGGTTTTCCGCCGAATCAATGCCGATGCCAAAATGGCAGGTATTTACAAAGGGGGGCGCCGCTGAACGCACATGCACCTCAGTGGCCCCGGCATGGCGCAGGAGTTTCACCATGCGGGCGCAGGTG
Organism: Bacillota bacterium; assembly: GCA_012518435.1. Lineage (GTDB taxonomy): Bacteria > Bacillota > DTU030 > DTU030 > DTU030 > JAAYTH01. The sequence continues at coordinate 1,766 of JAAYSG010000103.1, read as the reverse complement.
GTTCCCCGCACAATGGAATCATCAATCATCACTACCCTTTTACCCCGAACCGTAGAAGTAACCACATTGAGCTTTATCCGCACCCGGCTCTCTCGGTAATCCTCATCAAGTTCGGTAAAGGTTCTTCCAATGTACTTGTTCTTAATAAAACCCAACCCATAGGGAATACCCGCCTGCTGGGAATAACCCAAGGCTGCATCCAGGCCCGAATCAGGCACACCAATAACAACATCGGCATTTAGGGGGTGGCTCAGGGCCAAAAGGGCCCCGGCCCGCTTTCTGGCCTCGTGGACAGGGGTACCGTCCACAACAGAATCGGGCCTGGCAAAGTAAAGGTACTCAAAGACACAGAGGGATTTCTCCTCCCCTTGGCAGTAGCCCTTGAGGGAACGGAGGCCCCCCTCATCGATAATTACAATTTCCCCCGGCTCCACATCTCGGAGAAAGGTAGCCCCCACAGCATCCAGACCACAGCTTTCCGAGCTGAGAACATAGCCATCGGACAGCCGGCCAATGCAAAGGGGGCGAAAACCCCGGGGATCCCTAACCCCAATTAGCTTTTGCGGGGACATAACCACCATGGAATAGGCACCTTGCAGTTGGGGGAGGGCCTGGAAAATTGCCTCCTCCAGGGAGTCGGCCGTCAGGCGCTGCCGGGTAATTATGGCCGCAATTATCTCCCCATCGCTGAGGGTGTGAAATATAGAACCTGTCAGTTCCAGTTCCCGGCGCAGGGCACACCCATTTATTATATTGCCATTGGTGGCCAAGGCCAAGGAACCCTGGATATGATTAATGGTTATGGGCTGGGCGTTGGTCCTGTTAATGGGCACATTGACACTGTCCAAGACATGGCCCACAGCCATATTCCCCTCCCCCAGGTAAAAGAGCCTCTCCCGGGAAAAGACATCATCCACCAGGCCCACATCTTTAAAGTCCGTCATTTGCCCGCCATCGTTGACCACTAGGCCACAGGCCTCCTGCCCCCGATGCTGGAGGGCGAAGAGGCCGTAATAAGCCTTAAGGGCCACATCCCGGCCATCCCGCCTATAGATACCAAATACACCACATTCCTCCCGTATTTTCCTAGACATTTCCTCTTTTACTGCCCCCTCTTTTGCTGGAGCTCCTTATCCTGGGCCAAAACCGCCGCCGCCATTTCCCGTCGTAGCTCCTTTAGTTTTTCCCTTAGCCCGGCATCCTCCACGGCTAAAATTTGCGCCGCCAAAAGGGCCGCATTATAGGCCCCATCAATGGCCACCGTGGCCACCGGCATCCCCCGGGGCATCTGCACCGTGGACAAAAGGGCATCCAGGCCCTCCAGGGCCGAAGATTTGAGGGGGACTCCAATTACAGGCAAAACAGTTTCCGCCGCCAGCGCCCCCGCCAAGTGGGCCGCCTTTCCCGCCGCCGCCACCAGGACAGCAAAACCATTGGCCTCCGCATTCTGGGCAAAGGCCATTGCCTCCGCCGGGGTCCTATGGGCCGAATAAATATGCACCTCCGTCGGTATAGCCAATTGGGCCAATAGATCCAGGGCTGGCTCAACCAGCTCCAAATCGCTGGCACTTCCCATCAACACACCAACCTTTTTCATACAATACCTCCTCCAATACTCCAACACGGGCCGAGGAAACACCCCAACACATGAAAAAATAGCTTGTTGCACCTATCCCATAATTTTGTAGCTCCAGAAGTGGCTAGGGTATAGGGAACGTTAGGGATCCAGTTTCTTTGCCGCATCTACCATTATCCTTGCCGCTATT
>JAAYSG010000102.1 GCA_012518435.1 Bacillota bacterium | reverse complement strand
TGGAGACCAAACCGGGGACGGGTCGGCACCAGCGACGGGTGGATAAGATTAGGGCCTGGGAAGAGGAAGCCCGTTAGCCCGCCACTATAAATATGGGTGTAAGGAGCTGTGAGGAGGTCCAAATGATGGAATTTTTGAAGCTCATAGATAGCCAAGTGTATGATGCTGTTTCTTTGGAGCTGGCACGGCAGCAGCATAATATAGAATTGATTGCCTCGGAGAATTTTGTCAGTAGGGCTGTCCTGGAGACGGCCGGTTCTGTTTTAACCAATAAATATGCCGAGGGTTACCCGGGGAAACGCTACTATGGTGGCTGCGAATTTGTCGATGTGGTGGAAAGCCTGGCCATTTCCCGGGCCCGGGAATTATTCCGTGTGGATCATGCCAACGTGCAACCCCATTCCGGCGCCCAGGCCAACATGGCCGTTTATTTTGCCCTCCTGGATCCGGGGGATACAATTTTGGGCATGAGCCTGTCCCATGGGGGGCACCTGACCCACGGGCATCCCATTAATATCTCTGGCAAGTATTACAACATTGTCTCCTATGGTGTGGATCGGGAGACGGGCCGTATTGACTATGATGAGGTGCGGCGTTTGGCCCGCCGTTATAATCCCAAAATTATTGTGGCCGGGGCCAGTGCCTACCCCCGCATTATTGATTTTGGGACCTTTGCGGAAATTGCCCGGGAGGTGGAAGCCTATTTAATGGCCGACATGGCCCATATTGCCGGTCTGGTGGCGACGGGGTTGCACCCCAGCCCTTGCTCCGTTGCCGATTTTGTTACCACCACCACCCACAAGACCCTGCGGGGACCCCGGGGAGGGATGATCCTCTGTAAGGAGGAGTATGCTGCAGAAATTGACCGGGCTGTTTTCCCCGGTATCCAGGGAGGCCCCCTCATGCATATCATTGCTGCCAAGGCGGTGGCCCTTAAGGAGGCCCTTTCGGAGAATTTTGTCGCCTACCAGCGGCAGGTTATTGCCAATGCCCAGGCCTTGGCCCAGGGGCTTTTGGAGCGGGACTTTAAATTGGTTTCCGGTGGCACCGATAATCACCTCCTGCTGGTGGATTTAAGGAGCAAGGGGATGACGGGCAAGGAGGCCGAAGAGGCCCTGGAGGCCGTGGGAATTACGGTGAACAAGAATGCCATTCCCTTTGATTCGGAAAGCCCCTTCATAACCAGCGGCATTCGCCTGGGGACACCGGCCATGACCTCCCGGGGGATGCAGGAGGCGGAGATGGCGGAAATTGCGGATCTTATTCATTTGGCCCTCCTTCATCGGGATGATGGGGGGATGCGGGCCCTGATCAACAGAAGGGTTCGGGAGCTTTGTGCCGGCTTTCCCCTCTACACCGGGCTTTTTCCCGCCCCTGATAAATAAAGGTGTGATTTGCCCCAGGAAAGGTGAATTTTACTAAAGGAGGAGGGACCACCATGGAAGGGAACCAGGTAATGGTTTTGGATCATCCCCTTATTCAACACAAGCTGACCCTTATCAGGGACAAGGGGACTGGCCCCAAGGAATTTAGGGAATTGATAGAGGAAGTTGCCCTTTTAATGGCCTATGAGGTAACCCGGAATCTTGCCTTGGAGGATGTTGAGGTTGAGACCCCGGTGGGCCCGGCCAAGTGCCGCACCATAGCCGGGAAAAAACTGGCCGTTGTCCCCATTTTGCGGGCTGGCCTGGGAATGGTCAATGGTATCCTAAAACTCATCCCCACGGCCAAGGTGGGCCATATTGGAATCTATCGTGACCCGGTAACCTTGGAAGCGGTGGATTACTACTGTAAGCTGCCGGAGGACATCGAGGAGCGGGTTATTATTTTGGTAGATCCCATGCTGGCCACCGGGGTTTCCGCCGCTGCGGCCATAGATTTTCTTAAGGAAAAGGGAGCTGGCAATATTAAGTTAGTCAGCCTCATTGCTGCCCCGGAAGGGGTGGGGGTGATCACCAAAAATCACCCGGATGTGGAAATTTATGTGGCGGCCATTGATGAGTGCCTCAATGAGCATGCCTACATTGTGCCGGGCCTGGGTGATGCGGGGGACAGACTTTATGGAACAAAATAGACGCCCCCCTTGGGATGATTATTTTATGGAAATTGCCCATGTGGTGGCCAAGCGTTCCACTTGCTTGCGGCGGCGGGTGGGTGCCGTTTTGGTCCGGGACAAGCATATTTTAGCCACGGGCTACAACGGGGCGCCAGCAGGGCTACCCCACTGTTTTGAAGTGGGCTGCCTGCGGGAGGAGCTGGGGGTGCCGCCGGGGGAAAGGCATGAACTCTGCCGGGGGCTCCATGCCGAACAGAATGCCATTATTCAGGCTGCCCTCCACGGGATTACCACTAAGGGTTCCATCCTTTATGTGACCTGCCAACCCTGTGTGGTGTGTGCCAAAATGATCATCAATGCCGGGGTGGTGCGGGTTGTTTACCAGGGCAATTACCCCGATAAGCTGGCCCGGGAAATCTTGGCCGGCTCAAGTTTAATTATGGAACGATACGGAAAGGATGAGGAAGGTGGAAAAAAAGGAAATTAGCCTGCCCCGCCTGGATCTCCTCCGGCCCACCTTGGAATCCACCCTTCTTAAACTCCTGGAGGAGGCGGGGGAGTTGGCCCAGGCCGTGGGTAAGTTCCGGGGCATGAATGGCGAAAATGTGACCATGGTTCCCGAGGAGGTTTTGGCCCTTATTACCCGGGAGCTTTTGGATGTGGCCCAGACAACGGTTTCCATGATGTTTGTCCTGGAGGAGGAGTATGATATTGACCTGCAGGCGGCTTTGGAGGAACATATTGCAAAGCTCATAGCCAAGGGTTACTTGGGAGCCTCTGTTAATTGACAAGGGGACAACCCATGGGTTACAATTAATTCTGAAAATACTGCTGTCTGAGAGGGCAACGGCCTGTAAAGGAGAGGGCTTTATGCTAGGGTACATACTTACATTTATCCTTGCCTTGTCCATAACCTACACCCTGACACCCTTAGTGAAAAAAATAGCCTTCCGGACCGGGGCTGTGGATTATCCCGATGCCGGGGCCTCGGGCCGGCGGGTTCATGTCCGCCCCACCCCTCGCCTGGGTGGTTTGGCCATTTACCTGGGTTTTGTCCTTCCGGTTTTAACGCTGATACCGGTGGAAGGCAGCCGCCTCTATGGGCTTTTGCTGGGGGCCAGCTTGGTCCTCCTGTTGGGGCTTGTGGATGATTACCGCAACCTCTCCCCCCGCCTGAAGTTGGGGGGGCAGATTGTGGCCGCCCTAATTTTTATCTACTTGGGAAACCGGGTGCTGTGGCTTTCCAACCCCTGGTCCCAGGGCCCGCAGGATGCCATGTGGTATATTGGCCCTTGGGCTGTCCCCTTGACCCTCCTCTGGGTGGTGGGGGTTACCAATACCATTAACCTCATCGATGGCTTAGACGGGCTGGCGGCCGGGGTAACCACCATTGCTGCAATTACATTGCTGGTGGTGGCCCTGCAGGAGGGGCAGGAGAGCATTGCCCTTTTAACCGCTGCCTTGGCGGGCAGTACCTTGGGTTTTTTACCCTATAACTTTAATCCGGCCCAGATCTTTATGGGGGATACCGGCTCCCTTTTCTTGGGTTTTGTCCTGGCGGCCATTGCCGTCCAGGGAACCCTAAAAAGCGCCACTGTCATTGCCCTGGCTGTCCCCATGGTGGCCCTGGGCCTGCCCATCATCGATACTTTTTTTGCCATTGTACGGCGCTACCGCAATGGCAGCCCCATCTTTAAGGCCGACAAGGGGCACCTGCACCACCGGCTTTTGGAGCGGGGGCTGAGCCAGCGACAGGCGGTGCTTTTCCTCTATTCTGTCAGTGGGGTGTTTGGTATGGGGGCCTTGGCCATTGGCGATAACGGCGGTAAGTACAGCCTTTTTGCCTTGGCAGCCGCCGCCTTTATCCTGCTGTACAGCCTGCGGCGGTTGGACAAATGGATATAGGGAAGAACTAAAGGGGCTGAAGGGCCCCTTAATTTTGTTCCCGGGCCCGGTGTTCTGGGCCTGGACGGGAAAAACAAAGCTAGGAGGGAAGGGCGAATGGGAAAGATAAGGCTACTATCTGTTTTTGGTACCCGGCCCGAGGCCATTAAGATGGCCCCTTTGCTACTAAAGTTGCAAAAAATTGGGGGGTTTCACAGCCGGGTGGCTGTAACGGGGCAACATCGGGAGCTGCTCCACCAAGTTCTGCGGGAGTTTTCCCTTACCCCCCACCATGATTTAGATATCATGCGGGAAAGCCAGACCCTTTTTGATACTACCACTGGGGTCCTGCGGGGTTTGGAGGGTGTATTGGCACAGGAGAAACCCCATATGCTTTTGGTCCACGGGGATACCAGCACCACCTTTGCCGCCGCCCTGGCCGCCTTTTACCGGCAGATTCCGGTGGGGCATGTGGAGGCTGGCCTGCGCAGTTTTTCCCGCTATTTTCCCTTTCCCGAGGAAATGAACCGCTGCCTGACCAGCGTTTTAGCTGATCTGCACTTTGCTCCCACAAGGACCGCCCGGGAAAATTTACTGCGGGAGGGTATAGACCCCCAGAGGATTATGGTTACCGGCAACACCGCCATTGATGCCTTGCTGATGATGGTGGCAAAGGATTATACCTTTTCTGCTCCCAGTCTGCGGGAATTGGATTTTTCCCGGAGGCGGGTTATTGTGGTGGAGGCCCACCGGCGGGAAAACTGGGGTGAGCCCCTGACCCAGATCTGTACGGCCCTGCGGTCGGTGGTCCGCCGGCATAGGGATACCCTAATGGTTTTTCCCGTCCACCCCAATCCCATTGTGCAGGAAACTGTCTATGGTCTACTGGAGGGGGAAGAGAGGGTCCACCTTTTATCACCCCTGGATTACAAGGACTTTGTTAACCTCATGGATAGGGCCTATCTGCTGGTGACAGACTCCGGCGGCATACAGGAGGAAGCACCTTCCTTGGGGAAACCGGTTCTGGTCCTGCGGGATGTGACGGAGCGGCCAGAGGCCGTGGCCGCCGGTACGGTAAAGGTTATTGGCACCAGGACCCAACCGGTGGAGGAGGCCCTGAACAGGCTCTTGACAGATGAGGAGGCCTATAAAGGGATGGCCACTGCAGTGAATCCCTATGGCGATGGGCGGGCCTCCAACCGCATTGCCGCCGGCCTCTGCTCTTATTTTGGCCTCAGCCATGGGGAAGGAAAGGAATTTGGGGAATTTGCCCAGGGGATGTGTCTAGAGGATGAAAGCAAATAAGAAATTCCGGCTGATAGCCTTGGCCGCCTCCTTCACCTTTTTTTTGGCCGGTTCCCTTGCCTTGGGTTATCTAATTGGCAATTTTTTTGCCGGCCTTTTTGGGGGCCGAGGCCTCTTTACCGCCCTTTTTATTTTCCTGGGCATCTTGTCCGGATTTTTGACCCTCTATAGATTTGTTGGTAAAAAGAGGCAATAAATGGGGCGATTTTTATATTAGCCCCTGTAATAAGGGGGATAAATGGCCCGTCTCCCTTCACCCTTGCTCTTCCTGTTTTCTGGTCTAAAAACCAGCAATTACATCACATATTTGGGAAAAATATGGAAAGAGTAAGAAGGGGAAGGTTGCCGGATTTTTGCCGTTGCCAAAAGATAGTAAGACAGAAGTGGTACCG
>JAAYSG010000101.1 GCA_012518435.1 Bacillota bacterium | reverse complement strand
CCCGACCAGCCCCTCTGGGGGCTCGATGACGCAAAAAAGTTGTCATCTGGGCAAAGGGAGGCCCTTTACAAGGAAATTACCTCCACTGCCGTTGCCTGGTCCGTCGCCAGTTGTGGACCCAAATACATAGATGCCACGAATATCCTCAAGGCAACAAAGGCGGCAATGGGCAAAGCCATAGATAAATTAGCTGTGTCCCCAGATTATCTCCTTCTGGATGCGATCAAGCTGCCGCATATTGGAATACCCCAAAGGGGAGTTGTCGGCGGTGATGGTAAATGTGCTTGCATAGCAGCTGCTTCCATAGTGGCCAAAGTGACCCGGGATAATTGGATGAAAACAATGGATCAGCAGTATCCCGGGTATGGCTTTGCCAAGCACAAGGGCTACCCAACCCTTGAACATCGTCAAGCCCTTGCCAAATTGGGCCCTTCCCCCATCCACCGGTTAAGCTTTCGACCCTTGGCCCCCCAGCTTAGTGGTAATAGTTAAGGATGACATAAAATGGCTGATAAGCAAAGGATTGGGTTACTGGGCGAAAAGTTAGCCCTCCGGAGGCTGCAGCAAAAGGGTTATCATATTTTAGAACGGAATTTTCGCTGTCCTCTGGGGGAAATTGATCTTATTGCCCGGGAAGGCGGCGATTTGGTTTTTATTGAGGTAAAGACACGCTCTTCGGGGCGCTTTGGTTTGCCCCAAGAGGCTGTTGACTGGAGAAAACAGAGGCGCCTTTGCCTCCTGGCTAAATACTATATGAATAACAAAGGTATCCTTGACACAAGCTGCCGCTTCGATGTGGTCGCGGTTCTTCTCACCGCAAGGGATACAGCAAGAATTAAAGTTTTTCAGAATGCCTTTTTCCTTCCGGGGGGCTGGTAAGACATGCATATAGTGCTATATAACCCTGAAATTCCCCAAAACACAGGCAATATTGCCAGAACTTGTGCCGTCACCGGTACAACTTTACATCTTATAAAGCCCTTAGGTTTTACCGTATCGGACCGTTATTTAAAACGTGCTGGTCTAGATTACTGGCAATATGTATCTGTCAACTATTGGGATGACATCAATCAGCTCCGGCAAACATACCCCAACAACCGCTTCTATTTCCTTAGTGTCCGGGGTCAAAGGCAGTATCACACCGTACGCTATGGAGAAACAGACTTTTTAGTCTTTGGGAGTGAAACCAAGGGACTCCCGGCAAAAATATTGCGTTCCTCCTGGGGGGAATGTATTCGCATTCCCATGCGTGCCGGTCTGCGTTCCTTGAATCTCTCCAACGCCGCTGCCCTCGTTTTATACGAGGCCTTGCGGCAGTTGGATTTTCCGGAATTTGTCTAAAGGGTTGTGGCGCTATGTTATTGGGAAGGAAGTTATTACCAAATAGCGCAGGGGTTGCCATTATTAGCGAGACATAAAGGAGTTGGAAATATGCCCTTTGCCAAGGTATACAGCGCGGCCGTCCTGGGAATGGATGGTTACAAAGTTGAGGTGGAGGTGGACACCTCCCTTGGCCTTCCCGCCTTCGAGCTCATTGGATTGCCCGATTCGGCCCTGCGTGAGGCCAAGGAAAGGGTCCGGGCGGCCTTAAAAAACTCCGGTTTTCGTGTGCCATCCCGGAGAATTACAATAAACCTTGCCCCAGCCGATCGGAGGAAGGAGGGATCAGCCTTTGATCTTTCCATTGCCATCGGTATCCTAATTGCCTCTGAACAAATCCAAGCCTATAACCTTGAGGATACACTCATTGTGGGGGAATTGTCACTGGATGGTTCCCTGCGGCCAGTCACGGGTATTCTCCCCATGGTTATGGATTGGCAAAAACAAGGGGGAAAGCGGGTTTTTTTACCGGCCAAGAATGCCCAGGAGGCGGCCCTAATAGAACAATTAGATGTTTATCCCTTTAATTCACTGGCGGATGTAATTGGCTTCCTTAAGGGTGAAAGAAAGCAGAAACCCCTGGCTAAACAAACACACTTTCCAGGCCCCGAACAGGAAACAGGGCTTGACTTTTCCGATGTCAGGGGGCAGGAAGTAGCAAAACGGGCCCTGGAAATTGCGGCCGCCGGGGGCCATAATGTATTGATGATTGGGCCGCCCGGGTCTGGCAAAACCATGCTGGCCCGCCGCTTGCCTACTATTTTACCGGCAATGTCCTTTCAAGAATCCCTAGAGGTAACAAGGATCTACAGTGTTGCTGGCCTTTTGCCGGCAAAACAACCTTTGATCAGTAATCGTCCTTTCCGAGCCCCCCATCATACAATTTCAAATGCGGGTATGGTGGGGGGTGGGCGAATACCCCGTCCTGGAGAAATAAGCCTTGCCCACACTGGGGTGCTTTTCCTTGATGAGCTTCCGGAATTTAATCGAGATGTGCTGGAGGTATTAAGGCAGCCCTTGGAAGAGGGAACGGTTACTATTTCTCGGGTAAATGCTAGCCTAACCTACCCCGCCAGATTTATTTTGGTGACCGCAATGAATCCGTGCAGTTGTGGGTTCTTCGCCGATCCCGTCCGGGAATGTAGCTGCACCCCGTATCAGGTACAGAAATACCGTAGCAAAATATCGGGGCCATTGCTGGATAGAATAGATATACATATTGAGGTTCCCCGTTTGAAATACAATGAAATGGTGGTGCACACCCCGGCAGAATCCTCCCGGATCATTGCCCAGCGGGTGCATAAGGCCCGCCTGATTCAAGAAGAAAGGTTTTCCAGTATCGACACCCGGCAAAAATTTAATGCCGTTATGACAGTGCCCATGGTGCGCAAGTATTGCACCTTGGGAAAAGAAGCCCGCGCCCTCCTGCGCCAAGCCTTCCAAAAACTTGGTTTGAGTGCCCGGGCCCATGATCGTATTTTAAAACTTGCCCGTACTATAAGCGACTTGGAGGAAAAAGCAAACATTCGGGTTGAACACGTGGCCGAAGCCCTTCAGTACCGGCATTTAGACCAAAAGATTTGGCCCTAGCCTTTATATAAGGCGTTGGAGTAGCTCTTCCCTTTCTCCCAAGATAAAATCCAATGGGGGTATTTCTGGTAGGCTGTAACATCCGGGTTTTTGCCTGAGGCTGGCCCTTGCCGCCGATACTAGCACCTGACCAGTGGCCCCAGGGTTAGTAATTGACATTCTGTACTCCATCCGCTGGTTATGGGTTTTCCCCGCAACGCCTTTTCTTTCCATGTGAACACCGTGGCCCATATCTACAAGGGCAGCAACGTCCTCAACGGAAAATACATGGGTTTCATCATGGGCAAAATACTGATGTTCCTTTATTTTCTTTGCAATATCTCCCAAGCTATAGCCAGCATGGAGCTCCACATATACCATTCTTTTGTGAATACCCATACCCATGGGTACAGTAATGGAGATGGCGTCCTTCACTCCTTCTATGGATTTAACCACCACGGTATGTCCCATGCTCATCCCGGGACCGAAATTTACATGGGTAATACCCCGGGGTGCAATAATTTCAAATATGGTTCTGATAATGGAATCCGTACCCGGATCCCACCCCGCTGCTATAATGGAGACACACCCATGTTCCTTTGCAAGGCCATCCAATTCCCTCCTTAAGTTTAAAATGGATTCACCATGTATATCATAAGGATCCACAGTATTTACGCCCATTTTTAAGTAAGTAGGTGCAATCTTGGGTACCGCCAAACTGTTAACCGCAAGTATAGCCACATCTATTTGCCCCAGGTCTGCAGGATCCGTTACCACTGGAATAGGCCTAAGGTGCTGCCTTAGAGTTTCTACTAACTGGGGTACCTCTACAATTCCGGCCAGGCGCATATCAGCACTTTGTTGAATTGCTTCCACCACATGCCTTCCCACATTACCATAACCAACAACGGCAATACTGGACTGTCCCAATTTTGTTCCTCCTTATGGCTGTGATTTGCTTCTTAATATTTCTTGTAAGATCCTTTACCGGGAAAAGGGCTGGAAGGGCTATAGACGAGAAAACCCACCACCATCTTGCTTCGGCCCGCCACCCCTCATCACATTATAATATGCCACCCCTGGACTAGCAAGCAATACAAAAAGCAAAAACTTCACGCCTTCCTTGGGGCCCACTGGCTGACGACATCTTATTTTCCCTCTGAATGCTCTGTTTACATATAAATGGGATATTTGTTATGGATTGGGAAGCAACTTGGAAAAAACTCCATCATTGGGTAAACTGGAATTTGGAGGTGATTGTTGTGGGAACCATAAAAAAGAGTTTGGCCTTTGCCCAAGAACTCATTCGTGGGGTACTACTCCCCGGTGAACATGCCATTGACGCCACAGCGGGCAATGGTCATGATACTGTTTTTCTCTCTTCCCTAGTGGGAAGGAAAGGTCTTGTTTGGGCCTTTGACATCCAAGAAAAGGCCCTCTTAAATACGGCTAAGCGCTTGGAAAGGAAAGGTCTAAGGCAACGAGTAAGACTAATACAGCAAGGGCATGAAAGAATGGCCACATATGTGCCGGGGCCAGTGGGGGCCATTATGTTTAATTTGGGCTATTTGCCCGGTGGAGATCATACCATTGTAACCCAGCCGGATACTACTATTGCAGCACTTGAGTCTGGTTTAAAGTTATTGCGGCCGGGTGGTATCATAACCCTAGTTATATATACCGGACATCCCGGGGGAAAGGTGGAGGGTGTCCGCTTGGAGAAGTTTTCCTCCACCATTTCCCCCAGGTCATACCACGTCTTATCCTACCGTTTCCTCAATCAGCAAAATCATCCCCCTTATTTGCTTGCAATTGAAAAGAGGTAAAGCAAAATAATAAGGAGTGAGACCATGGATAGAGAAAGATTGTATTGGTGGGCTTTGTCCTTGGCCCCTGGCATAGGGGCAAAACGATTTTACATATTGCTGGAGGAGTTTGGTTCCGGGGAGAATGTTTGGCAATCTAGCTCCTTAGACTTGAGAAAGCTACTACCGGCCAGGATTAGAAAGGAATTTATGAAATTTAAATCTACCTTTGACCCCGAACCCCGACTCAGGGCATTACGGGAAAGGGGTATATCCTTCTTCACCCTTTTGGATCCCGAATATCCGGAAAATCTTAGGAATATCGCAGACCCACCCCCGGTCCTTTACATTTTGGGGCAACTAGACCAAGGAGATGAACTAGCAGTGGCAGTGGTGGGGAGCCGTAAATTAACTCCCTATGGCCGTACCACAGCTGAGCGCTTCGGCCGTGAATTGGCAGAATTGGGTTTCACCGTAATAAGCGGTATGGCCCGGGGTATTGACACTTGCGCCCACAGAGGTTGTTTAACAGTGGAGGGACGCACCATTGCAGTGCTTGGCTGTGGTCTAGATTATGTATATCCACCGGAGAATCGCAGCCTTATGGAGAAGATAGCCAAAAATGGGGCAGTAATATCGGAATTCCCCTTGGGCACTGCACCAAAGGCGGGGCATTTTCCCATTCGCAACCGTATCATCAGTGGACTTGCCCTGGGAGTATTGGTTGTGGAGGCCGCTGCAACCAGTGGCTCATTGATCACGGTGGATTGGGCCTTGGAGCAGGGACGGGAGGTCTTTGCCATACCGGGAAATGTTAACAGTCGGTACAGCCTTGGAACAAATTTTCTCATCAAACAGGGTGCCCACCTGGTACAAGAAGCCCGGGAAATTGCAGAGATTCTTCAAATTCCCCTAAGGGCAAAAATTGGGCAAAATAAGGATGTGGAACTTAATAATGATGAAAGGAAGGTCTTGGCCGTGTTTCAGGAGCGCCACCTTCATATCGATGAAATAATTCGGACCGTGCAAATGACAGCGCAGGAAGTTATTGCAATTTTACTGGTGCTGGAATTAAAGGGATGTGTGCAACAGTTGCCGGGAAAAATGTATGTGAAAACACGTTAGACGGACCTGGGGTAATATTTAAGCCAGCCGGGGTTTGGTTTTGACACTCCGGTTTTTTTCTGTTAAAGTTGTGGGTAGTAAAATTAAGTCGGTGGAGGTGAAGGCGTGGCCAAATCCTTAATTATTGTGGAATCGCCCGCCAAGGCTAAAACCATAAAAAGATTCCTTGATGATAATTACCAGGTCTGTGCTTCCATGGGCCATGTCCGGGATTTGCCCCGTAGCCAATTTGGAGTTGACATTGAAAAGGGCTTTGAACCCAAATATATTACCATCCGCGGTAAGGGACCCATCCTTAAAGAATTAAGGCAAAGAGCAAAAAAGGCCGCCAAGGTATACCTGGCATCAGACCCAGACCGGGAGGGGGAGGCCATTGCCTGGCATCTGGGTAAGGCCCTGGGCTTGAATGAAAACTCCTGCTGTAGAATAGAATTTAACGAAATTACCCAAAAGGCCATAATAGATTCCCTACAAAAACCCAGGCGTATCGATATTGATCGAGTCAATGCCCAACAGGCCCGACGCATTTTGGATCGCCTGGTCGGATATAAGCTCAGCCCCCTACTCTGGCAAAAGGTGAGGAAGGGTTTGAGTGCAGGCCGGGTACAGTCCGTTGCTCTGCGTTTGATCTGTGAACGGGAACGGGAGATAGCCGCCTTTGTCCCGGAGGAATATTGGAGTTTAAATGCTCATTTGGAGGAACCACAGGACAAAAATACCTTTACTGCTCTTTTCCACAGTGCCGGGGGGGAAAAAATAGAGTTAAAAACAGAAGAGGAAACCAATAAAATCCTTGAACAATTACAAGGGCTTGATTTTTATGTGGATAAAATCAGCAGCAGGATTAGGCGCAGGAACCCTCCCCAGCCCTTTACCACCAGTAGTCTCCAGCAAGAAGCCTCGCGAAAACTGGGATTTAGTGTACGAAAAACCATGTCTGTGGCCCAGCAGTTATACGAAGGATTAGATCTGGGCCAGGAGGGTACGGCGGGGCTGATTACCTATATCCGTACCGATTCAACCCGTCTTTCCACCCTGGCCAGGGAGCAAGCCAAAACCTATATTGAAAAAGAGTTGGGCCCGCAATTTTGGTCGGGGTCAAGGGTTGCTCCAAGGAAAAAAGGTAAGGTACAGGACGCCCACGAGGCCATTCGTCCGACTGATGCCCTAAGAACACCGGATACAGTCGCCTCCTTTTTAAAAGAGGAGCAATTAAAGCTGTACCAGTTGATCTGGCAGCGTTTTATTGCTAGCCAAATGTCTCCAGCACGCTATAATACCGTTTCAGTTGATATAATGGCGGGGTCTTACCTATTCAGGGCCAGTGGATCCACCCTGGTATTCCCCGGTTTTATGAAGGTATACACTGAGGGCGGGGACAATGACCAGAAAAAAGAAGAAATGCTACCTAAGTTGGCGGAGGGGCAAAAACTGAACCTGATTAAAATGGAACCAAAGCAACATTTTACCCAACCTCCCCCTCGTTATAGTGAGGCCAGCCTGGTCAAGATGTTGGAGGAGCAGGGCATCGGTCGTCCCAGTACTTACGCCCCAACGGTCAGCACCATTTTGCAACGCGGGTACGTTATTTTGGAAAATCGTCGCTTTAGTCCTACCAAGTTGGGATTCATTGTCATAGACCTTTTGACCGAATTTTTTTCGGAAATAATTGATGTGGAATTTACAGCCAATATGGAAAATCAACTTGATTCTATAGAGGAGGGCAAGGCAGATTGGCGTCAGATAGTCGGGGATTTTTACCAGCCCTTTGCCCGTGAATTGGAGCAAGCCAAGGAAAAAATGCGGGAGGTTACAATAGAAGATGAGGTAACCGATGAGATATGCGAGGTCTGTGGCCGTAACCTTGTTGTAAAACACGGGCGCTACGGTAAATTCCTTGCTTGTCCGGGTTTCCCCCAATGCAGGTTTACTAAACCCATTTTAGATGAAATTGGTGTAAAGTGCCCCCACTGTGGGGGAGAACTTGTCACGCGAAGGGCCAGGAAGGGAAGGGGGCGTAAGTTCTATGGCTGTAGTAATTACCCCCAATGCAAATTTATCCTTTGGGATAAACCCCTAGACAAAAAATGTCCCCGCTGCAACAGCCTCCTTGTGGAAAAACGCCCCCGGAATAAGGAACCCTACTATGCCTGCAGTAACAAAGATTGCCAGTACCGGGAAAACCTTGGGGGGAAAACTTAAGGTCCAGACCAATGCCTGTTGCCAATGGGGGACATTCTAAATATTACAGGGTTTTATCCGGCCAAAATGTACAAGGGGGCACCGGTTTGCCACTTTATCAAAAGTTTGTATATTCGCACTTGTTGAATTTTTTATTTTGTGTTAATATAAGGGAAGGTAAGTTGCCATTGCCTGTTATTTTCTAAAAGTAGGTGTCGATAAGGGTGGAAAAATGGATTGAAAATTTTTGCCAACATCTGCGGGGGGAGAGGAATTACTCCGCCCATACGGTAACCGCCTATCGCAAGGACCTGGAGCAGTTTTTACAATTCCGGCAAGAATGGGATGATGGAGACTGGATCAAAACTGACAATATGATAATTCGTAGTTATTTAGCATATATGGTAGAATATAAGTATAAACGTTCATCCATTGCCCGCAAGCTTGCCGCATTGCGTTCCTTTTTTTCCTTTTTGCAGGAGGAGGGTATCCTGAATAATAACCCCGCCCGGGAGAGCAGGTCGCCAAAACAAGAAAAAAAGCTGCCGCGCTTCCTTAGTCAGTGGGAAATTCAAAGTTTGCTTTCAGCCCCATCCCCCGATACCCCCTTGGGTCAAAGGGATAGGGCCATCCTGGAAGTATTATATTCTTCTGGCCTGCGGGCCAGCGAATTAATTGGTTTGCAACTTACATCCTTGGATTTTACCAAAAAAGAAATTCGTATCTTGGGTAAAGGAAGAAAGGAAAGGTTGGTCCCCTGCGGCGATAAGGCCCTGGAAGCCCTAAAACTTTATTTGCGCAATGGGCGGCCCCAATTACTTTCCCGAGCTGATAAAGGGCTAAAAGAAAATAATGCGGTCTTTTTGAACTATCGGGGTGGGGAACTATCAGTTCGCAGTGTTAGAAGGATATTGACTAAATATGTTAAGCAGTTAGCTCTAACCGATGGTATAAGCCCCCACAGCATTCGGCATACCTTTGCTACCCACCTTTTGGAAGCCGGGGCTGACCTTCGCAGTATCCAGGAGCTACTGGGTCATGTTAGTATTTCAACAACCCAAATATACACCCATGTTTCCCGCCAACGATTACGGACGGTCTATCAGCAAGCCCACCCCAGGGCATAGCATTTGGAGTTAGACCCTTAAAGGAGTGTGCAAAACTTTGCGGGGAACCACCATTTTAGCAGTACAGCGGGGGGGAAAGGTTGCCATTGCCGGGGATGGCCAGGTTACCTTTGGGAACAACATAATTATGAAGCGCAGTGCCAATAAAATTAGGCGCCTATATAAGGGTCAGGTCCTGGCTGGATTTGCCGGCTCTGTGGCAGACGCCATAACATTATTTGAAAAATTTGAAGGTAAATTGGAGGCTTTTCAGGGCAATTTGGTACGGGCCGCCGTTGAATTGGCCAAGGAGTGGCGTATGGATAAGATACTGCGCCGCCTGGAGGCAATGCTAATCGTTGCCGATAGGAAACATTTACTTATTATCTCCGGAAATGGTGAAGTCATTGAGCCAGAACAGGGGGTCGCGGCCATTGGTTCAGGCGGTCCCTATGCATTGGCCGCAGCTCGAGCTCTTTTGGAATATAGCCAGCTTTCGGCCCTGGAAATTGCCCGGACTGCGCTCTTTATTGCCAGCGAAATATGTATTTATACCAATGATAATATATCTTCGGAGGAACTGTAGGGAGTGGTAGGGTTGGAGGAACTTACACCCAGGAAAATCGTTGCCATGTTGGATAGGTATATCATCGGCCAGGAAAAGGCCAAGCGTGCGGTGGCAGTTGCCCTGCGCAATCGCTACCGCCGTAGCAAATTGCCCAAGGATCTTCGTGATGAGATAGTACCCAAAAACATCCTTTTAATAGGCCCTACAGGTGTGGGTAAAACTGAAATTGCCCGCCGCCTGGCGCTGATGGTTAAGGCACCTTTTATAAAAGTCGAGGCGACAAAATTTACAGAAGTTGGCTATGTCGGCCGGGATGTGGAAACAATAATCCGGGAATTGGTGGAAATTTCAGTCCGTATGGTCAAACAAGAAAAAATGGCGACCGTTCAAGAAGAAGCTGAAAAACTGGCCCTAGAAAGGCTAGTTGATGTGCTTTCCCCCCTGCCACAGAAGGACCCTTCCCTCAGTGGCCCCCTGGGTGCATTGTTGGGTATTTCAGATAGTCCCCAGCCGGGGATAGGGGGGGATAAGGAAAAACATTATGAAGAAAGGCTCGTCCAGACTCGGAAGATAAGGAAAATACTGCGACAGCGTCTGCAAAGGAGGGAGTTGGAGGACGAAGTAGTTGAAATAGAAGTGGAAGAAAACAATGTTCCTTTTTTCGATTTGTTTTCCGGGGCTGGAGAAGAAATAGGTGTTAATTTCCAAGAAATTTTGGGAGGGATGTTACCAAGGAAAAAAAAGAAACGTCGCATACCCATAAAAGTGGCCCGCCGGCTGTTATCTCAGGAGGAAGCCGCCAAAATGATTGACATGGATGAGGTAACATCTGAGGGCATCCGGCGCACTGAAGAGATGGGAATAGTTTTTATTGATGAATTGGACAAAATAGCCGGTAGGGAATCAGGTTCTGGGCCCGCAGTTTCCCGTGAAGGTGTTCAAAGGGATATCCTGCCAATTGTCGAAGGCTCAACAGTTGCGACAAAATATGGTCCTGTTAAAACCGACCATATCCTCTTTATAGCGGCAGGGGCATTTCATGTTGCCAAACCTTCCGATCTTATTCCCGAACTGCAGGGACGCTTCCCACTGCGGGTCGAACTTACTAACTTGACAAAGGATGACTTTGTCCAGATCTTGACCAAACCCGAAAATGCCCTTTTAAAGCAATACCAGGCATTACTGGAGACAGAAGGAATAAAACTCCATTTTACAACAGATGCTATAAAAGAAATT
>JAAYSG010000020.1 GCA_012518435.1 Bacillota bacterium | reverse complement strand
TCTATCAGGAATATGATGGTACCACCCTTCCCTACCAAAGGGAGACCTTTGACAAAGTAACATCCAGCCTAGTCTTCCATCATTTAATTAGGAGTGAAAAAATAGCAGCATTGAAGGATATCCACAGAGTATTGAAATATGGCGGAGAATTACATGTCCTTGACTTTGGCCAGGCGAGGAACATACTGATGCGGGTCTTGTTTCTACCCATCCAGGTGTTTGATGGTTTTGCCAATACTACCGATAATGTCAGGGGACTGCTGCCGGATATTATCGCAAAGGCTGGCTTTAACGAAGTTGAGGAAAAAAACCACATGACCACTGTTGTCGGTAATATTTCCCTATACAAGGCCCTTAAGTAGGGGAAGTTAGGAACAATAAAGAAATAGAATCTAACCTTCCTTTTATTTCTTGCATGAGACTGCTCAGCAGCCACATTATTTTGGATTACCAATGAAAGGGCAAAACTGTAATATGGCAGATGGGGATTCCCGTGGGTGTGAAACAGAATGGCAAGGTATAAAATAATTAGCCCTTCCCGGGCTTTTTTTCTTGACAGTTTCATTTTGTCCCTGTATGATGTGTATTAGTGGCAATAGTACACGTGGGACACGGGGCTGAACAATTTATTCTAATGGAGGGGGTAGTGTGTTTTATGTGGATGTAAGGAGCAGCAAGCCCATCTATGAGCAAATCAAGGATCAAATCAAGGAGGGCATTATCAAGGGTATTTTTTTACCCGGTGACAAGTTGCCATCGGTGCGGGAATTATCTACGCTGCTGACCATCAATCCCAATACGGTCAGCAAGGCTTATCAAGAGCTGGAACGGGAAAAAACCATCGAAACACTGCGGGGGCGGGGTACTTATATAGCGGAAAATTACCGGCCCCAACTGGATAAGGAACGGTTGCAGGAGATTAAGGAACTATTGCGCAGGGTGGTGGTGGAAGCCCATTATCTTGGCTTGGACCAGGTTGAAGTAGAGGAAATGTTGAACCAATTATACACTGAATTTGGGGGGAGTGGTAATGGTAATAGAAGTTAAAGGTCTCTACAAACGCCTTGGAGACAAAGAAGTACTGAAAAACATTGATCTGGCCATAGAACCGGGCCATATTTTCGGTTTGGTGGGGGAAAACGGGGCTGGCAAAACCACCCTCATTAAATGTTTAACCGGTGTCTATCGCCCTGATGGGGGCGCCGTCCTTATAAAGGGCCAAGCGGTCTACGATAATCCTGCTGTGAAAGAAAGTATTGGTTACATAGCTGACCAGAATCAATACTTTCCTTCCTATCGCATTACAGAACTATTGTCCTTTTATTCCTTGGCCTATCCTAAATTTTCCCGGGAACGTTTTCGGGAACTGAATCGAACCTTTGCTTTGCCGGAGAAGTCCCGGGTGAAGGAACTATCCAAGGGCATGCAAATGCGCCTGACCCTAATGTTATCCCTCAGTATTTTCCCCCAGGTATTGATCCTGGATGAACCCACTTCTGGTCTAGACCCCATCGCCAAGCGAAGTGTTACCAATTTGCTCCTGGAAGAGGTGGAGAGCCGGGGTGTGGCTATCCTGATTTCCTCCCATCATCTGGGGGATTTGGAGCGGATCTGCGACACAATCGGGATCATGGCCCAGGGCGAAATTATATCCAGCCATTCCTTGGAGGAGATGAAAGCCAATATGCGTAAATTACAGGTGGTATTTAGCCACGGGGCACCGCCGGAGCTGGCGTCCTGGCCGGAGGTCCTGTCGGTGGAGGCGGTGGGCCGCATCCATTATATAGTAACCAAAAACTACGGTGATGGCCTTATGGCTAAATTACAGGGGCTAAAGCCACTGCTAATAGAAGAAATGCCCTTGGCTTTGGAAGACATGTTTATTTATGCAGCAGGGGAGGGTTATCAGTCATGAAAAAATTATTTCCTCGGGCATTATTATATAAAGAGTGGAAGAATGCCCGCTGGGCCTTAATTACAATTACCCTTTTT
>JAAYSG010000019.1 GCA_012518435.1 Bacillota bacterium | reverse complement strand
TGTTCCCCATACTGCACGTCCCGGGATTATATCTGACCTATATCGGCGGCAACTCCAAGGAAATACGGGCTCCGGCGGCAATTTCCGCCTTGTCCGCCGCCGACGTGGAGGCGGGGACACCGGAGGGAACAGTAATCAGTGCCATCGGTATTTCAGTCTCTCTCTTTATTAGTGTTGCCGTAATGACCATTGTGGCGGTGGCGGGTAACGCTATTCTATCGGTTTTGCCGGAATCCGTGATCGTGGCCCTAAACTATCTTTTGCCGGCCCTTTTTGGAGCCATGTGGGTACAGAGAATTATGTTTGATTATAAGACCGCAGCCCTTACTATCCCAATGGTGATGGTTTTGAGGGTTCTGCAGGTCAAGGGCGCCTTTGCGAGGCTTCCCCTGGGTGGCGGCTATGCCCAGATACTCTTTGCCGTGCTGGTGGGTATATTTGTCTCCCGGAAGATGAACTCCGCAAAAATCAAGGAAGCGGCTGAAAAAACCACCAAGTAACCAGTGGAAGGCGAAGGAGGTGTTATTGAGACCCGGTGATGGATTGAAGCTGAATGTTTACTTATAGAAAGGAGATTAGTATTATGACCCTCAAAGCAAAGCTAAAAGACCTTAAAAATGAAGGATTCAATGAAATGACCCATGCCTTTATTGCGGCCAAATATTATGTCTACTTAACAGAAGTGTTCGGCGAAAGGGGAAAAAAGGCCTTTATCCATGCAACTCAATACTATGCTGAAACCCGGGGGAGGAGAATGGCCCAAAAGGCCATCCGGGACGGCCAGGAACTGACTTATAAAACTTATATGGCCTATGGAGAATGGGTAAATACACCCTTTACCATCGATAATGAATTATCCAATTACAGCACCATCGAGGGGTTGAGCCCAGATTTTGTAATAGAGATCACTCGCTGCCCCTGGCATGCACAGTTTGTTAAAATGGGTCTGGTGGAAGCTGGACATGAGTATTGCGAGCACTTGGATAATTCCATCTGTCGGGGGTTTAACCCCTACCTAACATATACCGTTGAGCAAACACTGCATAAAAGCGCCAGTTGTATCCATAGGATAAAGGACCAATACTATGAAGAAACACCTAAAGTTGCCAAAAAGATGGAGTATGTAAAGGACTGGGATTACCACTGCGGACATTCCTACTGGTCTTACAACGAGGTTACTGGCTCCATTTTCGGCGAAGAGGGTGAAAGGGTAAATCAAAGGGTCCTCCAGGACTTTAAAGAAGAGTATGGACAAGAAATGGCGGATAAATTGGCAACCTATAAGTTTACCAATTTTAATGTTATATCTTATTAGGATCCCCCCCATTGGCCCGGGTTAGCCCTTGCTACCCGACCCTTTGTCTAGAAAAGGATGTATGGTAAGATTCAATTCTATCATACATCCTTTTTTTCCTCCCATCTTCAATTAGGCTAGGCCCACTGTACTATAACCACCCCACTCCTTTTATGCGTCCGGCATGGGCACTTGGAAGTAACCCCTTCATGCGGGATAAACTCCAGTTTTTAAAGGGTTATACTTCTCTTTGAAGGAAATATTGTACCTGTGAGGAATAAATAAATGACTATTACCGGGAAAGGATCTGAAGAAATGAGGGTTTTAATGTTGGGGGGGACCGGAACCATTGGCCAAAGGGCGGTGAAGGAACTCTGCAGTTTTGCTGAAATCCAGAGCATAACCCTTGCCGCCCGCAGCCGGGAAAAATACCACAATTTGCGGGAGCAGGTGGAGAAAGGGCAGGACAAGCTGTGCTATGCCGAAATAGACTTAAATGATGGGCCAGAGCTTGGGGGCGTCATGCAGGGGCATGATCTGGTGGCCAACGCCGCCGGACCCTCTTACAGGTACGAGTATCCCCTGGCCCAGGCTGCAATAAGGGCCGGGGTCAATTATATCAGCATTTGTGATGACTTTGATGCCGCCCAAAGGGTTTTTACCCTAAATGAGGAGGCCCGCCGCAAGGGTCTCACCATTTTAACCGGTATGGGCTGGACCCCGGGCCTTTCCAACCTCATGGTCCGGGCCGGGGCAGACAGGCTAAAGGCTGTGGATAAAATAAAGATTGCCTGGGCCGGTGGTACCGCCGATACCATGGGGATGGCGGTAATCCTCCATGTTCTGCACATATTTTCCGGCCAGGTTCCCTCCTTCCGGGGGGGAAGCCATCAAATGATCCCCGCCGGCTCGGGCCGGGAGAGGGTTACCTTCCCGGAACCCATTGGCAGCATCAATGTCTACACCGTGGGCCACCCGGAGCCCATTACCCTGGGCCGTTACTTTCCCCAAGCCCAAGAAATTACCCTTAAGGGGGGGATCAATCAGGAGCTTTTAAATGTCTTGGCACTGCTCTCAAGAAGGTTGGGGATCCTAAAGGGCCAAACTAGACGTAGGCTCACCGCCACCTTCTTGCAAAAAACCCTTCCCTTCTGGCGCCGGCTGGCCGGGCCCAAATCCCCAGATTCCGGCATTAGGGTAGACCTAGTGGGGCTTTCCCGGGAGGGAAGGGACGCACACTTGACCTACAGTGCCGCCGGGCCCATGGATGTCCTCACCGCCGTCCCCCTATCCATAGCCATTAGGGAAATGGCCCGGGGCAATATGGATAAAACCGGGGTTCTGGCCCCGGAGGCCCCGGGGGCCCTCAACCCCCACACCTTTTTCACCGCATTGGAAGAAAGGGGGGTGCAAATTCGGAAGGGCTCCTTTAGCTGCGAAAATTAAGACCAGCCTTCGGCAAATACTTTATTAGGTGAGGAGGTTGACCAAATTATTGCCCAGCTACAATCCATAAGCCAGAAAAAACAGGCCCTCTTCCCCGGGATGAACCAAACCCTAAAACAAACCTTTTTTACCCCAACCTTGGGCCAAATCGGAGTCTTTTCCGCCCCTTGGCATCAAATTGTGGAGGAAACCCAACGTTACCATGCCGATCCCACCATACCCGTCTTAATTTTCGGTGAAACGGGAACCGGTAAGGAAATTGTGGCCCGGCTCATCCACTTTGGCACCGGTGATACCACCACCCCTTTGAAAGTGAATTATTCGGCTATGAGGCCGGGTCCTTTACCGGGGGACAGAGCCAGGGGCAGCGGGGAAAATTGGATCTGGCCCAGGGGGGAACCCTCCTTTTGGATGAAATATCGGAAATACCCCTCAATTTACAGGCAAAACTACTTCGGGTTCTGGAAGAAAAAAAATACTACCGGGTGGGGGGGCTGAAGGAGCTAAGATTTAATGCCCGGGTTATCTGTACCAGCAATGTAGATTTAGCCAGCCGGGTGGCGGAGGGAAAGTTCCGCCGAGATCTTTACTTTCGCCTCCGAGTGGGGGAGATAAATATTCCCCCCTTGCGGGAACGCCAAGATGCCATCCTCCCCCTGTCCCAGATGTTTCTCCTGGAGCTGTCGCGGCAAAAGGGAAAGGGTTTTAGACACATTGCCCAGGCCGCGGGCCAGGTGCTCCGGGATTACCCCTGGCCGGGTAATATCCGCGAGCTTCGCAACACCATTGAGTGGGCCGTCTTTCGCCACAATGATACCACCTTAAAAGTGGAACACCTACAAATTCTTCCAGCAGCAAAAACCCTAACCAAACCAAGTACAGGCCCCCCGCCCCCCCTTGGCGAAGACAAGTTTACCCTGCCCAGGGGGGGACTGGCACTGGGGAAATTAATAAATAATATTGTCCATAGGGCCTATCTACTCCAAAGGGGTAATAAAAGCAGAACGGCCCGGTATTTGGGTATTTCCCGTAGTTCCCTTTACACCCATTTGCGGCGGCTGGAAAGGGCCGGTTATACCCTGAAAATAGATTAATGCCCATATTTCCCCAAAATAAATCCCCCACTGTGCAGATCTGTACAGTGGGGGGAGGGAAAAAAAGGATATTGCCCCTTCCCTATACCCCGTGTACCCCCGGAAAAAGGAGGTGTATTGGGCAAGGGAACTAACCGTGTCCGTATATGGCACGGTTTTTGCTTATTATAGGCCAATGGTTGGCCCATCCCCGGCAAACCTTTGGGCAGGCGGGGACCGGGGAAACCATGACACCCATGGGAGAAAAAAGGGGGGTGAAAGCCGGATACCACCAAGGAAGCAGAAGACAGCATTGCTGAAATCTTCGTTGGGGAACAAAATTGGGCTTGAGTAAAACAATTCATGGCTATAAACGAGGTGAAAAGTTTATGAAGGGAATACTTTCCCCCTTCGGGGGTCTTCGGGGCAGACTGATGCTCCTCTTTGGTTCGGTGGTATTAATGGCCAGTCTCATCCTGGCCCTTATAAGCATAAATCAGGCCAGCCAAGCCTTGGAAGCCGAGGCCAGTGAAGCAATGCTTCTGGTGGCCCAACAGGTGGCAGAGACGGTAAACCTGCAGATACAATCCCGCATGGCTGCCTTGGAGGGGACGGCTGGTCGTGATGTAATCCGCGGTGGGCGAGGGGATAGGGAATCCACCCTAGAGGAAAAACTTAAGGTGCTGGAAGAAGAATACCAGCGGGCTAAGGAAATGGGGTATCTGGAAATAGGTTTTGCCGATTTGGAGGGTAATGCCATTTTTAACCACGGTGGCACCGCCAATGTGGCCCAAAGGGAATACTTTCAAATTGCCCTCCAGGGTAAAACCAATGTCTCCAGTACCATCATCAGTCAGGTGGATAATAGCATCATCTTTTCCTACGCCGCCCCGGTCTATCACCACGCCACCAATGAGATCATAGGCATTGTCCTGGGTGGGGTGGATAGTATGAAATTTAATAATATTGTGACCGGGGTGGAATATGGGCAAAGTGGCTACGCCTTTGCCGTGGATGGGAGCGGAAAAACCATTGCCCATAGGGACGGGGAAAAAATAAGGAATGAGGAAAGGATTGCCCAGATGGCCGAATCAGATGAAAAATTACAGCCCCTGGCCAAGGTCATCAAAGGCATGAGTGCCGGGGAAAAGGGGCTGGGGAAGTATGAATACAATGAAAGCAAAAACATAGTGGCCTACGCACCCATCGAGGCCTCCGGCTGGTCAATTGCAGTATCCTGCCCGGAAGATGAGGTGCTGGCCCGTATCGGGGAGAGCAAAAAAACAATAGCCACCACATCGGCACTGATAATTGCTGCATCCTTGCTTTTGGCGGCACTCTTCGCCAACCTAATTGCCAAGCCCATTGCAGGTTTAACCCACATAATAGAGCGCTTGGCCCAGTACGATTTTACCTACGATGAAGGCTCCGAGGCCGTCAAATATTTACGGCGGAAGGATGAGATTGGGAAAATTGCCAACTCCCTGGCCACCATGCAACTAAACATCATCAACCTCATTGGGGAAATTAGCCAAAATGCCCAGCAGGCCAGCGGTGGCAGCCAGCAACTTACAGCAGTGGCCCAAGAGGTGACGGCCCAAGGGGAGACAATAAATGCCTCAGTGCAACAGATTGCCGCTGGCATGGAGGAGACCAGTGCCTCTGTGGAGGAGGTAACGGCCTCCAGTCTGGAAATTAAAAATGAGGCCCAACAGTTGGAAAAAAGGGCCAAGGAAGGGGCCACCAGGGCGCAAGACATAGAAGAGAAGGCGGAACAACTCCGGGGGGCGGCCTTAAGTTCCCAAGAGTCGGCGGCGAAGATTTATAGACAAAAATCCGGTGATATCCAAAATGCCATGGAAGAGGCCAAGGTGGTGGATGATATAGCCCAAATGACGGATGTCATTGCAGAAATTGCCAACCAAACCAACCTGCTGGCCCTAAACGCCGCCATAGAGGCAGCCCGGGCCGGGGAGAAGGGCCGGGGTTTTGCCGTAGTGGCCGATGAAATACGGAAATTGGCCGAGCACTCGGCCCGGACAACCAATGAAATTCAGCTAATAATCCAAAGGGTCCGGGATTCTGTAGGTAAGCTGACGGCCAACGCCAAGGAGATCTTGGAATTTATGGATACTGATGTGACTGCAGACTACGACAAGATGCGCAAAACCGGGGAGGCCTACGCCGCCGATGCTCTCTTTATGAAGTCCCTCACCGCGGAGTTTTCCGCTGCTGCCGCCGGAATTGCCTCCTCCATGGAGGAAATAAGCAATGCCATCGAGGGTATCGCCGCCGCCGTGGAGGAAACAACCGCCTCCTCCCAGGAGATCGGGATTACCTCTTCAGATACATCCCGAGCCCTGGAGGGTGTGACCGAGACAGCCCAGGCCCAGGCCCAAATGGCTGAACACCTAAGTTCCCTCATTGGCAAGTTCAAGTTTTAACAAATACACCCTTGTCCCACCCCCGGGGCTGGGCTGAAAAACCAGAGAAAAATACCAAAAAAGGCGGCCTACTTGAGGTAGGTCGCCTTTTTTTGGCGGAGAGAGTGGGATTCGAACCCACGAGGCGGGGGATACCCACCTACTCGCTTTCGAGGCGAGGGCCTTCAGCCGGACTCGGCCATCTCTCCCTGTATCTTCCCGCCCCTTCTGGGGCAAAAACCCCAAAATTAGCTCAGCCTTGCAAGTCTAGGCCCCCCGTCCCGGGGAATGTTCCACCCTTAATTATACAACTTATCATTTCCGGGTCAAGGGGGCATAAATCTACTAGGTACGCAGGCGGCGGAAAAAATCCTGCATTAGTTGGCCACACTCCTGGGCCAAAAGGCCCCCCCGGACGGTAAAGGTATGATTGAGAAAACCGTCCCGGCCAATATGATAATGGGAGTCAACCCCACCACCCTTGGGATCGGGGGCACCATAAACCAAATGCTCCACCCGGGCCAAGACCAAGGCCCCGGCGCACATGGGACAAGGTTCGATGGTTACATACATGGTGGTCCCGGCCAGGCGCCAGGTACCCAGGGCTGCCGCGGCCCGCCGTAGGGCCAGCATTTCAGCATGGGCGGTGGGATCCTGCCTCCCCTCCCGCAGGTTGTGACCCCGGCCGATGATGGCGGCATCCTTGACCAGCACAGCACCGATGGGTACTTCCCCCAGGCTGTATGCCCGCCGAGCTTCGGCAAGGGCGGCCCGCATAAATTTTTCCTCCTCCGGGGCCATAACTCCACCCCATCTCAAAGATTTATTTTTATCCCCACCTGGCCAAGGCTAAAAAAATGACCAGCCAAAGAGCTAGTCGGGAGACAATAAAAATGGTGTCCCTAGGAGGACTCGAACCTCCGCAAGACGAGGATTAGGAATCCTCCGCTCTATCCAACTGAGCTATAGGGACAGGTTGCTTTTCCTGACAAAATAATACCATAGTTGAAGCCAGAATGCAACCACCGGGGAAGGGAGAAAAAAAGGCTGTCCGGGGAAATTTTCCACTTGTTGATAAAGGGGGGATTATTTGTTATGATTGGTGTGGACTATGCCCAGGACCTTTTATTCATCTTATACACATCCTGTGGATAAAATTGTGTATAAGTCCGGTTTTAGCCCTGGCAAAGGCTCATTATACTAAGTAATTGTCCTTATTTTTTACTTATCCACAAGGGGGTATCCTCTTTTTACCATTTCTCCCGGCAAAAACCCCTAAGCCTTTCCCCCACGGGAAAAACAGGTGTTGCCAAATTAAGGTACTTTTTGCGCCAATTATTCTTTTTTACCCGATAAGATATCAAGATATAATTTGCGGCTGGATTGCAAACCTCCTTGATTGTCATCCCACCTAACTCTAGTCTAGGAAGGGGAGCACAGGAAAGGGATCCTGTGGGGCTAAGAGGAGGATTTTTCGCCCTTGGCCCTAAAAACGGCGGGCGGTAAAATAAGGTTTTCGCTCATCTTGGACGGTGCTGTAAAGTTAGTCCTTACCCATCTTAAAATCATCCCCTGAGGAGGATTGGTGATGCCCGATTTAACTGCCCTCTGGGACCAGACTCTGGAAAAAATTCAACGGCAACTTAGCAAACCCAGCTTTGAAACCTGGGTGAAGTCCACGCGGCTCCTGACCATGTTGGACAATAAGCTCATTGTGGGGGTCCCCAATAAGTTTGCCCGGGACTGGCTGGCCACCAGGTATGTGTCCATATTGCAAGATGCAGTACAAGATACCCTCCGCCGGCCCGTTTCCCTGGAATTTGTCATCGCCGACAGCATAGATGAGGTGGATGTTTCCCAGTTAATGGGAGATACTGTGCCGGAAAAGGAAAGCCCTAAGAAGAAGTCCCACCCTCCCATTCTCAATCCCAAGTATACCTTTGATACCTTTGTGGTGGGAAACAGCAACCGCTTTGCCCACGCCGGTTCCCTGGCCGTGTCCGAGGCCCCGGCCAAGGCCTACAACCCCCTCTTTATCTATGGGGGGGTGGGATTGGGTAAAACCCATTTAATGCATGCCATCGGCCACCATGTTCTAAACTACCACGGGGACAGTAAGGTTGTCTATGTTACCTCGGAAAAATTTACCAATGAACTCATCGACTCCATCAAGGATGATACCACTGTCCACTTCCGCAACCGCTATCGCAGTGTAGATGTTCTCCTCATAGATGATATTCAATTTTTGGCCGGTAAGGAACGTACCCAGGAGGAATTTTTCCATACCTTTAACACTTTGTACGAGGCCAACAAGCAAATTGTCGTCTCCAGTGACCGCCCACCAAAGGATATCCCCACCTTGGAGGAACGCCTCCGCTCCCGTTTTGAGTGGGGCCTTATCGCCGACATCCAGGCACCGGATCTGGAAACAAGGGTGGCCATCCTCCGGAAAAAGGCCATTTTAGACAATTTAGACATTGATGATGAGGTCCTCACCTACATTGCAACCCATATCGATACCAACATCCGAGAGTTGGAGGGGGCCCTCATTCGGGTCATGGCCTATTCCACCATTACCAGTAAGAGCGATATAACTGTGGATCTGGCCAGTGAGGCCCTCAATGAGATCCTCCCCGATTCCAAACCCAAGATTATTACCATTAAGGATATAATCAAGGTTGTGGCCGAGTATTTCCACCTCCAGGTTCAGGATCTGGTGGGTAAAAAACGTACCCGCACCATTGCCCATCCCCGGCAGATTGCCATGTACCTCTGCCGGGAATTTACCGATGCCTCCTTTCCCAAGATTGGGGAAGAGTTCGGGGGGCGGGATCATACCACCATTATGCATGCCAACGATAAAATTAGCCGGGAACTAAACAAGGATCCGGAGCTGGAACAAAACATCGCCGAAATTAAAAGGAGGCTGCAGTAAACCGGGCGGCATCTTGGGGATAATAGGGGGACAAGCTCTAGACAAGGTGTGGATAGATTTTGGTAAATTTTTACCTGGGGATAAAGGCCATACTTCGCCATTTTTTATCCACAAGTTGTTAAAGGACCAAAGCAACATTCCCACGCGCTTTGTACTACTTTTCCCCATATCCACAGCCCCTATTACTACTACTATTTATCTATATCTTATAAGAAAGAAGGGATCTATAGTACTAGTAAGCCGCTATCTTGTGGATAAAGGAGGTTTTTGCCAATGCATTTTCAGCTTGACAAACAAAAACTATCGGCGGCCGTGCAAATAGTACAAAGGGCTGCAGCAACCACAACCAATAAACCCATTTTGGCCGGTATTTATCTTCAGGCCCTGGGGGATAAGCTAATATTACGGGCAACTGACCTTGAAATAGGCATAGAATATATACTTTCGGCAGAAGTTAGGGAGGAGGGGGAAATAGTTCTACCGGCCAAGTACTTAACCGAGATGATCCGCCGTTTCGCCCCCGGTCAAGTGGACCTGAAGGTGGAGGAGGGCGGATACACGGCCTCCATTACGGCGGGACGGGCCAGTTTTGAGCTTCTGGGTTTTCCCCCGGAGGATTATCCGGCTCAGTCCCCGGCCGGGGGGGAAAAAACATGGACATTGCCCCAAGCCCTCTTGGGGGAAATGATTGAAATGACGGCCTTTGCCGCCAGCAAGGATGACATGCGCCCCATTTTAACCGGGGTTCTCCTTTCCTTTCGGGAAGATGCCCTGGAAATGGTTGCCACCGACAGCCACCGCCTATCCTTTTACTGTACTCCCTTGGAGGAGAAAAAAGGGGAAGAGGTGCGCCTGGTGGTACCAGCCAAGACCCTGGGGGAACTATTGCACAGTGTTTTAAAGGAGGAAGAGGGAACAGTTACAATTAGTGTCGACAATGGGCTGATATTTTTCCAGGTGCCGGGAATAACCTTAACCTCCCGCCTTTTGGAGGGAAAATTTATCGACCACCGCCAGATCCTGCCCAGTGGTTACCAGACCCGGGTTAGGATAAATACCGGCGAATTTTTAGCCGGTGTAGAAAGGGCGGCAGTCTTGACCCACGACAGGGCCAGTTCCATCAGGATGGAGATCGATGCCGCCGGGCTAAAACTCTTTGCCAATACACCGGAGGTTGGTCAGGTGGAGGAGGAGCTCCAAGCCCTGGTGGAGGGGGAGGGTGTCAATATTTCCTTTAACTCCCGTTATCTCATCGAGGCCCTCAAGGCCTTTACCAAGGAGGAAATTTACCTTGATATCACGGGGGCCGAAAGCCCCGGTATTATTAGGCCTGTTCTCAGTGCCAACGATTATTTGCACCTTATTATGCCCGTAACCACCCGGGCGGTTTAAGAAGACCGGCGGTGAAGTGGGGGAGCTGAAATAAGTACGGGGGGTGGCTCAGGCTGTGGGGGAAGGGATAAAGGATGTCAGGATTTTCACGGCTACCATCGCCCTTCATCAATTTTTGAAATGGTCCCAGGTGGTGGCCAGCGGTGGGGAGGCCAAACAGCTCATTCAAAGGAAAATGGTCCTGGTCAATGGAGAGTATGAAGAAAGGCGGAGCCGGCGGCTGAAGGTGGGAGACATTGTGGAAGTGAAGGGTCTGGGCCGGTTTTGCCTGAGGAATTAAAGGGCTGGAAGGGGAGGAGAGGGCTTGTATTTAAGCCACCTGCTTTTACATAATTTCCGCAATTATATTCGGGAGACCATCAACCCCCACCCCCAATTAAATCTTATTCAGGGGGAAAACGCCCAGGGAAAGAGCAACCTCCTGGAGGCTATTTTTTTATTGGGTATGGGGAAGTCCCCCTTTAACGCCCGCAGCCGAGAAATAATCCGCTGGGGGCAAGAGTGGTTCTGCCTCAAGGGTCGGGTGCAGCGCCGGGATCATTCCCTGGAGGTGGAGATGACCTATAAAAGGGATGGCAGTCGGGAGGTCACCATCAATGGCCAGCGGGAGGAAAATATTTCCCAGCTCTTGGGCCGCATAAATGTGGTATTATTTTCTCCAGAGGATCTCCAACTCCTCAAGGGTGGACCCTCCTTTCGCCGCCGCTTCCTTGATTTGCAGTTGTGCCAGATGAGCCCCCGCTACTTTTATTACCTCCAGCAGTACCGCCGCATTATCCAACAGCGAAACATGCTTTTAAAGGACATTGGCTCCGGCCACACCCCGGGCAGGGATGACCTTTCCGTCTGGGATGGGCAATTAATACAGGTGGGTACGGGTATCATATCTAGACGCCAGGAGGCGGTTAATAAGTTGGCACCCCTGGCGGCGGCATTTCACCGGAAAATGAGTGGCGATAAGGAGGAACTGACAGTAAAGTATAGGCCCTCCATTGCCGGTGGGGGGGAAAGAAGTCGGGAGGAAATTGCCGCAGATTTTCAGCGGGTCCTGACGGCGGCCCGGCGGGAGGAATTGAAACGCCAGTATACAATGGTGGGGCCCCACCGGGATGATCTGGCCATCAGTATCAATGGCAAGGATGTACGGACCTATGGCTCCCAGGGCCAGCAGAGGACGGCGGCCCTGAGCCTAAAAATGGCAGAAAGCCACCATATGGAAGGGGAAATGGGAGAACAGCCCATTTTGCTCTTGGATGATATAATGTCTGAATTGGATGCCCGGCGCAGGCAGTTTGTCTTTGCCGCCATCCAAGGGAAGGGACAGGTTTTTATCAGCGGAACAGAGGGGGATGAATTTGCCCCCGGTGGCTGGGGCCGCCGCTATAGTATTAGCCAGGGGCGGATTGGGGTGGGGTGATGCCCGCGGTATTGGGCAAGGAGGGCTCGACAAGGCGGCCGAGAATTGGAAGGGGGTATGGATATGTTTCTCCATCTGGGGGGTAATTGTCTAGTTTTGGCTGCACAGGTGATCACCATCCTAAACTTGAAAAGTACTGAGGATTCAAAAATTACCGCGGAAATGAAGGAACTGCTTTTGGCCGAGGGTCTGGTAGAGGAGGTCTCCCCCGGCGTTCCCAAATCCCTCATCATAACCGATGAGAAGGCCTACCTTTCCCCCATTTCCTCTGTAACCCTAAAGAACCGCCTCAGTTCCTATAAAAAGGGAACACCCCTGGTAAGCCTGTGAGGGGCGGAAGGGAAAAGTACATTCCTCTTCTTTGCGAACAACCTTGCCGCAGGCCTTGGCCTGCGGTTTTTGCCGCAGGGGGGAAAATAGTTTTTAGTAACAGTTTATGGTATAATTGCCTTGGTATTGCAGCCAAGGCTAGAACGGAGGTAGTAAATGTCCATGGGGGAAAAGAAAAATAACTCTGGCCAAGATTATAATGCCAGCCAAATACAGGTTTTAGAAGGTTTGGAAGCCGTACGCCGGACACCGGGGATGTATATCGGCTCCACCGGCAGCAGCGGGCTGCACCATTTGGTTTATGAAGTATTGGATAATAGTATAGATGAGGCCCTGGCCGGCTATTGTGATCACATAAGTGTGGTGCTGAAGCCGGAGGGTGTGGTCATGGTTGTTGACAATGGCCGGGGTATTCCCGTCGATAACCTGCCGGAGTTGGATCGGCCTGCGGTGGAGGTAGTACTGACACGCCTTCACGCCGGCGGCAAATTCGGGGGAGAAGGTTATAAGGTGTCGGGGGGGCTCCACGGGGTGGGTGTGGCTGTAGTCAACGCCCTCTCCCAGTGGCTGGAGGTTGAGGTCTACCGGGAGGGAATTATTTATAAGCAGCGTTTTGAGCGGGGCCAGGTGGTGACCCCCTTAAAGGAGGTAGGAAAAACCACAGCTTCCGGCACCAAAATAACCTTCAAACCCGATGGGGAAATCTTCGAGGAGCTTGCCTTTGATATTGAGATCCTTTCCAAGAGGTTGCGGGAACTGGCCTATTTGAATAAGGGTCTTAAGATATCCCTCCTGCAAGAGGAGACGGGGAAGGAGAAGCAGTACCTTTACAATGGCGGCCTGCGGGAATTTGTCCAGGACCTGAACAAAAATAAAAACACCCTCTTTTCCAAGCCAATATATTTTGAGGCCCAACAGCCCAAAAGTAGGATTGAGGTTGCCATCCAGTACAATGACACCTATACGGAAAACATTCTCTCCTATGCCAACAATATCAACACCCAAGAGGGGGGTACCCATGAGGTGGGTTTTAAGGCCTCCCTGACCCGGGTGGTAAATGATTATGCCCGCAGGGCGGGCTTCCTTAAGGAAAACCAGGCCAACTTGACAGGGGAGGATATCCGGGAGGGACTTGTGGCTGTCCTTAGTGTACAACTGGTCAACCCCCAGTTTGAGGGGCAGACCAAGATGAAGCTGGGAAATACGGAGATGAGGGGTATTGTGGATTCTGTTGTCTCCGAAAGGCTCACCGCCTACCTGGAGGAGACCCCCCGTATTGCCAAGCGGATTGTGGAAAAATCCCTCAAGGCCTCCCAGGCCCGGGAGGCGGCCCGCAAGGCCCGGGAACTGACCCGGCGCAAAAGTGCCTTGGAGGTAACGGCGCTGCCGGGGAAGTTGGCTGACTGCACCATTAAGGATCCTGCCCTGAGCGAATTATACCTGGTGGAAGGGGATTCGGCCGGTGGTTCCGCCAAGCAGGGCCGGGACCGCCGCTTTCAGGCTATCCTGCCCCTGCGGGGCAAGATTATAAATGTGGAAAAGGCCCGCCTGGACAGGATTCTAAACAATGATGAGATCCGCACCATTATTACCGCCATGGGGACGGGGATTGGGGAGGATTTTGACCTAAATAAATCCCGCTACCACAAATTAATAATCATGACCGATGCCGATTTGGATGGTTCCCACATCCGCACCCTCCTCCTCACCTTCTTCTACCGCTACATGCGTCCCCTCATCGGTGCCGGTTATATCTATATTGCCCAGCCCCCCCTCTACCTGGTAAAGAAGGGTAAGGCTGAGGATTACCTGTACAGTGACCAAGAACTGGAGGATTACCTAAAGGAAAGGGGCAAACCCGGCTCCATCCAGCGCTATAAGGGCCTGGGAGAGATGAACCCCCTCCAGCTCTGGGAGACCACCATGAACCCCAAGAGCAGGACCCTGCTCCAGGTAACCCTGGAGGATGCCATGGCGGCGGACCAGATTTTTACCATCCTCATGGGAGATCGGGTGGAACCCCGGCGGGAGTTTATCCAGGACAATGCCCTCTTTGTGCGGAATTTGGATATATAGGTTACCGGATGGTGCCACCTTTTTTCAAAATTAGCCCCTTTGGCCGGGGAGGAAGGTAAAGTGGAATTTAGATCCTATCGGTTAGGGGATGAAGGGGGGATTCTTACCCTTTTATCCACTGTATTTCAGGAAAAAAGGGATCTGGCCCGGTGGCGGTGGTATTATCAGGAGGGGCCCGCCGGGCCAGCCCTCATCCGGTTGGCCCTCCACGGGGGCCGGGTGGTGGGGCACAGGGCCCTGGTCCCCTATCGCATCTGGAATGGCCGGGAGTATGCCGTGGCCTGCCAGGCCAGCGATGCCGCGGTACACCCGGATTACCGGGGCCGGGGTATTTTTAGCCGCCTTACAAAGGAGGTTTTGGCCGCGGCCAAAGACAGGGGTTGGGCCTTTGTCTTTAGCTTCCCCAACGAAAAATCCCTGCCCCTCAACCGCCGCCTGGGCTGGGTGCCCAGGCAAAAACTGCGCAAGTGGGTCAAACCCCTTTTCCCCAGCCCCCTGACCAGGGGGAAGAAAGGACTGCCCGCCTTGAAAGTTGCCCCCGGGGTGGGGGAAGAATTTGACCCTTTGTGGGAATTATACGGCGGGAGAGGGGGGCCTGGTCTTTGTAAGGATGCCCGCTACCTGCGCTGGCGCTATTTGGCTAAACCGGGCCCCAAAAACTATACCCTCCTCACTTGGCAGGAGGGGGGTAAAATACAGGCCTACAGTGTTTTAGCAGTAGCCGGGGGGAGGGGGCACCTCCTGGATTTTATGCCCGGATCCCAGGATCCCCTAATATTTTTGCGGGGAGTGGAAAAATACCTCCGACAGAGGGGTGTTTATTTTATTACCCTTTGGCCTGTCCCGGAATTGCCCCCGACTCCATATGGCCTGGGTTATATACCCAATCCCCTCCGGGCCGGAACCCTGGCCCTTTGTCCCTTGGCGGGGGAATTACCCCCCACCTGGCGGGTGACAGCCGGGGATACGGATTATGCCTAGGCCAGGGGCCAAGGGCTAGGATTTATTGCCCAGGAAATAAAGGACCGGGAAGTACAGGTCGGGGGACAATTATCTTCTGATGAGGGGGGTGGCCATCCTGCGGGGAGCCATAAAAAAAGTACTGGCGGGTGCAACCAAGCTATGGGGGCTTACCTATGATTCCAATCCCATTTTAATGTATCATTCTGTTCATCCAAAACACCCCCTGGCTGTGACCCCCCAGGCCTTTCGGGAGCAGATTGCCTTCTTTCGGGAAAAGTTTCGGGTGGTCAGCTTAAGGGAATACTTACAGGCAAAGAGGGAAAACCGTCTTCTCCCCGGCACCGGGGCGGTAACCTTTGATGATGGCTACCGGGACAACTATTCCTTTGCCTACCCCATTTTGCGGGAGTATTCCTGCCCGGCCACCATTTTTATCTGCAGTGGTTTCTTGGAAGCCCCAGATTACCGGGCCTTTTCCCGGCAAGCCGGTCTTTACCCCCACCTGCCACCCCTAACCTGGGGGGAGGTGGAGGAGATGCAGCCCCTAATTGAGCTGGGGGCCCACACCCATTCCCACGTCCAGATTTCGGCCCTAAAGGGGGATGTCTTACGGCGGGAGCTGGGCACCAATATTGCCATCATTGCCCAAAGGACCGGTACAAAACCGACAATTTTAGCCTACCCCTGGGGGCAGGATGACGATTTTATCCGCCCCGGTTGTGGGATAGTGGCGGAGTATTTTCAGGGGGCTGTGACCACAAACTTTGCCGCCAGAAATGACAGTGGGAAGGTCAGCCCCTATGGCCTGCGGCGGCTACCCGTGGGGCCCGGGGATGATCGGGATTTTTTTGCCGCCAAAACCACCGGGGCCCTGGATTTTATCGGTAGCCTGCGGAAAATTTATCGCCGCCGGGGAGATGTGGGGGAACGAAATACCATTTCCCAGCTGTAAGGTATTGCCCGCTGGGGTTTTGCCCTGGCCGGGGATGACCCTTGGGGCCTAAACCAGAGATCTTGCCATCAGTTTGCTTGCAGAAAGGAAGGGGATAGTGTGGAAGGATATACCCACGGAAAAATTGTTCCTGTAGATATTGAAGAGGAGATGAAAAAATCTTACCTGGACTATGCCATGAGTGTCATCGTGGGGAGGGCCCTACCCGATGTGCGGGATGGCCTTAAGCCGGTGCACCGGCGTATCCTTTACGCCATGAATGAGTTGGGCAATGGCCCCGACAAACCCCATAAAAAATCGGCCCGTATTGTGGGGGAAGTACTGGGTAAGTACCATCCCCACGGCGATACAGCCGTTTATGATACCATAGTGAGGATGGCCCAAGATTTTGCCACCCGCCACCTTCTCATAGATGGCCACGGGAACTTTGGTTCCATTGATGGGGACAGCGCCGCAGCCATGCGTTATACGGAGATCAGGTTGTCCCATATTTCCACCGAACTCCTGCGGGACATTGATAAGGAAACCGTTGATTTTACCCCCAACTTTGATGAAAGCCTGGAGGAACCAGAGGTTTTGCCAGCCCGCTTTCCCAACCTTTTGGTCAACGGTTCGGCGGGAATTGCCGTGGGCATGGCCACCAACATTCCCCCCCATAACTTGGGAGAGGTTATCGATGGCCTGGTGCTCCTCATCGACAAGCCCACGGCCAGCTGTAAGGAGTTGATGCAGGTTATCAAGGGCCCCGACTTTCCCACCGGGGGTATTATCCTGGGCCGGAAGGGAATTAAATCGGCCTATGAAAGCGGACGGGGAATTATCCACCTTAGGGCCCAGGCCCAGATCGAAAGGTTGAAAAACGGCCGGGCCCAGATTATCGTGACGGAGATACCCTATCAGGTTAACAAAGCCCGGATGCTGGAGCGCATGGGTCAACTCATCCGGGAGAAAAAACTGGAGGGGATAACGGATCTGCGGGATGAAACCGATAAGGCGGGCATAAGGATAGTAATTGAGCTGAGGCGGGATGCCAACCCCAAGGTAATTTTAAACCGCCTTTACAAGCAGACCCAGATGCAGGCCAGCTTCGGTATAATCATGCTGGCCATAGTGGATGGTGCCCCTAGGGTTTTAAACCTCAAGGAGATCCTGTTCCACTACATAAAGCACCAGCGGGAGATAATAGTCCGGCGTACCCGCCATGAGCTTGACAAGGCCGAGGCCCGGGCCCATATCCTTGAAGGGCTGCGCATTGCCCTGGACCACCTGGATGCCGTCATTGCCCTTATCCGGGCTTCGGAGACGGTGGATGAGGCCCGAAAGGGTTTAATGGAGAACTTTGGCCTCAGCCGGGAGCAGGCCCAGGCCATCTTGGATATGCGCCTGCAGAGGCTGACGGGTTTGGAGAGGGAAAAAATTGAAAGTGAATACCAAGAAATCATGGCCCGCATTGAATACCTGCGTTCCATTTTGGCCAGTAAGGAGATGGTCAATCAGATTATCCGGGAGGAACTCCTGGCAATAAAGGAAAAATACGCCGATGAGAGGCGCACCCAGATTAGCCTCCAGGGGGGGACCATGGAAATGGAGGATTTGGTCCCCCAGGAGGAGGTAGTGATCACCATTACCCATGCCGGCTACATTAAAAGAATGCCCGTCACCACCTACCGGAGTCAACACCGGGGTGGGCGGGGCATGGTGGGCTTAACTCCCCGGGAGGAGGACTTCGTCGAACACCTCTTCATTACCAGCACCCACCACCGCATCCTCTTCTTTACCAACCGGGGCAAGGTCTACCAGCTGCGGGTTTATGAAATTCCCGAGGCCAGCCGCCAGGCGCGGGGTATGGCGGTTATTAACCTCATGGGCCTGGAACCCCGGGAATTGATTACTGCGGTGATCCCCGTGTGGGACTTTAGCACCGATGGCTACCTAATTATGGCCACCCGGCGGGGGATTATCAAGCGAACGGATCTGGCGGAGTTTGATACCCGCCGTAGCGGGGGCCTCATTGCCATTAACTTGGATGAGGGGGATGACCTCATCGGTGTGCGCCTGACCCAGGGGGGAGAAGATGTTGTTTTGGGCACCCGGCAGGGGAAGAGCATCCGCTTTCCCGAGGATGATGTGCGCAGTATGGGGCGGGCGGCCCGGGGGGTAAAGGCCATTACCCTGGATGAAGGTGATATGGTGGTGGGTATGGAAAGGGTGCAGCCCGATGCCGATCTTTTGGTGGTGACAAACTGTGGCTTTGGCAAGCGCACCCCCATAGACCAGTACCGGGCCCAAAGGCGGGCGGGCAAGGGGGTTATAAATATCCGCCTTACCCAGAGGGTGGGGGAAGTGATTGGCATTAAGATGGTTAAACCGGGGAATGAGCTCATGTTGATCAGCGCCCAGGGGGTTATGATCCGCCTGAAGGTGGATGATATTTCCCGCCAAGGGCGCAATACCCAGGGTGTTACCCTCATGCGTTTGGATGAGGGGGACGAGGTGGTGGCCCTGGCCCGCATTATGGAAAAGGAAGATTAGGTTGGGGCGGCATCAGCCGTCCATGTCTTTCGCCCCGCCGTCCTGCGGAAGCATCACTAGTTCCCTGAACCCTTCGTCGCAATAACGCTCCGGCGGATATTCCAGACATCTGCCTATACTGTGTACTTTACCCCGAGGCTTATCAACACTTCGATTTCTCTCCTTTATTTGAGCCGACTCAATGGGTAAGCGGCTAAGGGGAATGCAACCCACCGCAATATTGCTCCACCGGATATAAAGAACTAACAATGGCGGATATATTTTAAATGGAATTATAGTATCTTGGACTGCCCCTTTAATAAGACACCATGTCGGGAGGGATGGGGATGGGGGATAAACAATTGGCCTTGGCCTTTAAAATAGCCTTGGCCTTTGCAGTTGTGGCCGGGCTGGTCTTGTTCTTGGCCCGCATGCTGTGGTTGTTTAATTTAGTGATCATTGCCTTTTTAATTGTCTACAGTATCAGCCCGGGGGTAGATTATCTAAGCCGCTGTAAGGGTATGTCCCGCCTGGGGGCGGTGACAATTGTCTATGTCAGCTTCCTCCTCCTCCTCTTCCTTTTGCTCTATCTCGTCATCCCCATCATTATCAGCGAACTGCGGGATCTGGCCCTTCACTTGCCCCAGTACAGCCCCTACCTGGCACCCTATTTGAAATCCCTGGGGGAAACCCTCTCCCGGCCCGAAATAGTAGACTTCGCCTTGGACTTTCTCCAGCAGCTACCCCGCACCCTGCAGCAGATCCTCAATAGGATAACCAACTTCACCGTGGCCGTTGTCTCCCGCCTCAGTGAGATTGCCATTGTTCTCTTTATGGTATTTTACCTTTTGCGGGATTTGGAGGATATTAAGGGTTCTGTGGTCTACTACTTACCCCGCCCTTGGCGCAAGGAGGCCATCCATGTTTTGGGGGTTATAGATACCAAGGTGGGGGCCTATCTACGGGGGAATGTGGCCCGCTGTGCCCTGGTGGGTGTTGCCACGGGCCTGGGCCTCTACCTTTTGGGCATGCCCTTTACCCTCATGTTGGGGGTCTTGGCCGGGGTTTTAAACCTCATCGTCTATATTGGGCCCTACCTGGCCGCCATTCCGGCCCTCCTCATTGCCCTCTCCCAATCCCCCCGGTATGCCCTCATCATCGCCCTCCTTTATATTGCCGTCCAAACAGCCGATGCCTTTCTTTTAACCCCCCTCCTCTTGGGCAAGGCCGTCGACCTTCACCCCCTGTCCGTCATCGTGGCCATTTTAATAGGGGGGAGACTGCTGGGAATCCTGGGTGTTTTGCTGGCCATCCCCCTGGCCGCCACCATCAAGGTGCTCTTTAGTTATTATTACCTACAAAAACTCTAGGCAATATTTTCCCGGGCTGCTCCCACAGGGGGCAGTTTTATTTTGACAAGAATGGCCATATAAACCAGGAGGGAGGGGCAATGCCGGGGCAAAGAATGCTGTTTTTCCCCTAACCCAGTAATTACATGTAGAAAAAGGGGGAGGGGTCATGTAGAATAAAAGGGGAGGGAAAAAACGGTATCACCGTTAATTTTAGGGAGGAGTGGAACCAGACATGAATTTTTGGCGGGACATGTACAAGCCCTTACTCTTGATGCTGACCCTTGGACTCATTTTACTTTTTATTACTGCAGCCCTGGCCTCGGAGCCCAATGCCGTGGAGGAGGGGGAAGGGGAGGAAGCCGCTTTAAAGGCAGAATCTGACACAGGGGGGGAAGGGGAAGAAGAGGAGGAGGAGCCTGTGCGGGTGCGGGTACCCGTTGAGGCCCGGGGCATTTACCTTTCCGGCTATGTGGCCGGGGGCAAGGAAAGGCGGGAGTCCCTTTTTCAACTAATTGATGAAACAAAACTCAATGCCGTGGTCATCGATTACAAGGATTCCACGGGCAAGGTGTCCTATGAGACCCAGGTCCCCCTGGCCCGGGGAATAGGCGCCGGGGAAAACAAGATTGCTGATCTACCGGAATTGTTGGCAGATCTTAATGAGCGGGGCATCTATACCATTGCCCGCCTGGTGGTCTTTCAGGATCCCATTTTGGCTGCAGGTAAACCCGACTGGGCCCTGAAGAGTAAATCCAGCGGTGGCATTTGGCGGGATAGAAAGAAGCTGGCCTGGACGGATCCCCACAGTAAGGATGTCTGGGATTATAATATTGCCCTGGCGGCGGAGGCGGCGGAGCTGGGTTTTAAGGAGATCCAGTGGGATTATGTCCGCTTCCCCTCCGATGGGGCCATTAAGGATGCCAGCTACCCCTACGCCGATGGCAGGAGCAAGGCAGAGGTAATTAGGGATTTTCTCTCCTATGCCCGGGAAAAACTCAGCACCTATCCCATCTATGTTTCTGCAGACATTTTCGGCCTCATAACCTCGGTGGACAATGACCAGGGGATAGGCCAGTATTTTGAAGATGTGGCTGGGGCGGTGGACTATATCAGCCCCATGGTCTACCCCTCCCACTATGCCTTGGGAACCTTCGGCCTGGCGGATCCCAATAAGGCCCCCTATGAAACCGTCCTCCGTTCCCTGGAGGATGCCCTAAAGCGTCTGGGGGAGGGGGATGGCCAGCTCAGGCCCTGGCTGCAGGATTTTTCCCTGGGACATCACTACGGCCCGGAGGAGGTTAGGGCCCAGATTAGGGCAGCCGAGGAGCTGGGGCTTAAAAGCTGGCTCCTCTGGGATCCGGCCAACCGCTACACCCCGGCAGCCCTCCGCTAGGGGTTGGGGGGACAAGAAGGGAAGGAGGGGTGGTTGGGGGAAGGGGAAAATTTTTCTCCCCCGGGGGTAAAAATTATACTTACCCGGGCCGGGTGACAGGCTATAGGGGAGGTTGGGGCCCAATTGGAGAAAGGAAGTGTGGCCAGTGAAGATAGGAAAAATACCTGCCCAAATACTAGAAAGAACAATATTACCCCTCACAGGCTCAAGGCGGAGCGAGGTACTGGTGGGGCCAAGGTTCGGGGAAGACTGTGCCGTCCTGGATCTAAAGGATAACCTCCTGGTCCTTTCCACCGATCCCATCACCGGAGCCACAAAGGATCTGGGCCATCTGGCCGTCCATATTTCCTGCAATGATGTGGCCGCCACCGGTGCAGAACCTGTGGGTCTTTTGTTTTCTCTCCTCTTGCCACCGGGCACCGGGGAAGAAAGCATCAGGGGGCTCATGGAGGAAATTCACCAGACGGCCCAGGCCCTTGAGGTGGCAGTACTGGGGGGCCATACGGAAATTACCCCCGTGGTAACCCAGGTGGTAATAACTTCAACCGCCATCGGCAAGGTGCGGGGTGAGCACCTGGTCACCAGTTCCGGGGCCCAGGCCGGGGATGATATCATTCTGACCAAGAGCGCCGGCCTGGAGGGTACCGCCATTTTGGCCCAGGAATTGGCAGCCTATTTAACCCCGCTACTGCCCCCGGCTACCCTGAGGGCCGCCCGGGCCCTATCAGAGAAGATCAGCGTTGTCCCGGAGGGGATCATTGCCGCCCGGGCCGGGGCCACTGCCATGCATGATGTTACCGAAGGTGGCCTGAGGGGGGCCTTGGTGGAGGTGGCCACCGCCTCCCAAGTGGGGCTGGAGATCTGGGAAAAGAACATCCCCTATGCCCCGGCCACGCTGGCCATCTGCCGCCAGCTAAAAATTGATCCCCTTTCCCTTATTTCCAGTGGAGCCATGCTCATTACCGCCCCACCCGGATGCCCGGTCCTGGGGTCCCTCAGGGATGCCGCCATCCCGGCCACCATCATTGGTAAAGTTACTTCCCAGCCGGGGCTTATCCTCCGGGGGAAAAAGGGGGAGAAGGAGCCCATCACCGCCCCGGAGCGGGATGAACTTTATAGGGCCCTGGAGGAGTATGGCCTATGAATCATATTCCCCGGCCCTCACCCCGCCCAGCCTTTGCCAATAGCGAAGGAAGCAGTATCCCTTCCGCAGTAGATCCCGGGAGAGGGGGAGGAGGGGACCGATGCCCCTTCCCTGGCAAAGGCTTTCCACACCGGCCAAAAGGCGTTCTACTTCTTGCATACCCGAGTCAGCCCAATGGCGAATTAGTTGCTTCTCCAGGCTAAGGCGAGGGCCAAGGATTTTTTCCAGCCTTTGTCGGTAGCCTGCTATTTCCCCCCGGCCGATGGCGGCCACCGCCTCCCGGCCACTCAAAAGGGCAGTGTCAATTCCCCCGCCGTGGAGGGGCGAGGCCAGGCCGGCGGCATCACCGACTAGAACAACATTATCCCAAACTAGACGGGGTAGTAGCTTTGCCGGGCAGAGGCCTCCACTCCGGGCCAAAACCCGTCCCTGGGCCAAACCTTCGGTGACAATTTCCTTCCTGAGCTGCTTCCAGATATTCCTTGTTTGCCGGGGCCCATAATCCTCGGAAAGGTAAGCCAGGCCCACGCTGGCAGTGGTATCATCCTTGGGGAAGATCCAAAAATAGCCCAGATACTCCTGGGAGAGACCCACCTTTATTTGGCCCCGTAGGGGGCTAAAATCATCCCTTATGATATACTGGGCCGCCACCAGGCTATGGGGCAAATAAAAGTCATGGAAGCCATGGATGTAGGAGGTCACCGCCGGTACGCCGCTGGCATCGATAATCCAATCGTACTCCCGGCAAAGGGAGGGGAGGTTATCCCGGCTTATCATCCACCCCTCCCGCAGGTTTACCCCCCGCTGCAGGAGGTCCGCCGCCATCTGCCGCTGCCAGGTCCGCCTATCGGTAATCCAAAGGCGTATCCTGCGGGTATCCAGCTTATATTCCTTATGGGCCCGGAAGCAAATGGCCTGCACCTTAAAACGGAGCCCATTTTCCGGTAGGTCCAAAACCCCTTTGGGGTCGATATACCCCTCTGCACAGCGGATGGATTCCCCCACCTTCCCCCTTTCCCAAAGGGTGACCTTCATCCCCTGACGCACACCTTCAGCGGCAGCGGCC
>JAAYSG010000018.1 GCA_012518435.1 Bacillota bacterium | reverse complement strand
TTATCCTTGCCCGGGCAGAAACCTTTGCTTCTAAGTATTCCGTTATCCCTTCCATCGTGGATGGCCTGGGCATGGGTCTTGGTGCCGGTACTATTACGGTTATGATCCGCCTTTGGGGGGGGTATCCCGAGGGGGTTACCTACGGTATCCTTTTGATGAACATTGTCACTCCCCTCATTGACCGTTATACAATTCCTCGGGTTTATGGCACGGTGGCGGAAAAAGGATTGCGGAGGTGATTATGCGTATGGGCTTTCTGTGGAAAACCCTTAAAAATGGTATTTTTGCCGAAAACCCCACCTTTAAAATGGTTTTGGGTATGTGTCCAACCCTGGCGGTGACAACGGCTGCCGCCACGGGGGCCTGGATGGGTGTGGCCGTGATCTTTGTCTTGGCAATGGCTAATATGGTGGTATCCCTAATCCGCGATTTTATCCCCGATAAGATACGGATTCCATGCTTTGTGGTTGTCATTGCCTCCTTTGTGACCATGGCTGACCTTCTCCTGAAGGCTTACCAACCCGACATCCACGCCAAGCTGGGTATTTTTGTTCCCCTCATCGTTGTCAACTGTATTATCCTTGCCCGGGCAGAAACCTTTGCTTCTAAGTATTCCGTTATCCCTTCCATCGTGGATGGCCTGGGCATGGGTCTTGGATTTACAGCGGCCCTGACAATTTTGGGCAGTATCCGGGAACTCCTTGGTGCCGGAACCATATTTGGTTTTCAGGTGATGCCGGCGGCCTATGAACCGGCGGTGGTAATGATTCTGCCACCGGGTGGTTTCCTCACTCTGGGCTTTGTTCTGGGTTTTATTAACCTAATGGGTAAACGAAAAAAGGGTGTTT
Organism: Bacillota bacterium; assembly: GCA_012518435.1. Classification (GTDB taxonomy): domain Bacteria; phylum Bacillota; class DTU030; order DTU030; family DTU030; genus JAAYTH01. The sequence continues at coordinate 4,659 of JAAYSG010000018.1, read as the reverse complement.
GCTGACACAATTGATAAAAACATGGAGGAAAAGAAAAGGAGGGATGACTTGTGACATATGTGACGATTATTCTTACTAATATACTCATCAGCAACTTCATCCTCTCACGATTTTTGGGAATCTGCCCCTTCCTGGGTGTTTCCAAACAGGTGGAGACGGCCCTGGGGATGGGCCTGGCCGTTACCTTTGTCACCACTGTGGCTTCGGCGGCCACCTATCTTATACAGCGTTTTATCCTTTACCCCAATCTGGAATACCTGCAGACGGTGACCTTTATTTTGGTAATTGCCGCCCTGGTGCAATTTGTGGAGATGGTTATTTTAAAATCCAGCCCCACCCTGTATCAGGCCCTGGGGGTGTATTTGCCCCTCATTACCACCAACTGTGTTATTTTGGGTGTGGCAGTGATAAACGTGCAGGAGTCTTATAATTTTGGCGAAAGTGTTGTCAGTGGTCTTTCTGCGGGCATTGGTTTTACCCTGGCCATTTTGCTTTTTGCCGGGATTAGGGAACGTTTGGAGTTGATAGACATTCCTGAAAGTCTGGAAGGGTTCCCCATTGCTTTAATTTCTGCTGGTCTTATGTCCATAGCCTTTTTCGGTTTTCAGGGTCTTTTCGACGCATTTTTGTCCTAGGGGGTGATATTAGTGTTAGGGGCCGTTGTTAGTCTAAGTGCCTTGGGTCTTATTTTTGGAGGTCTGTTGGGCTATGCAGCCAAGGTTTTTGCCGTTGAGACGGATAACAGGGCTGAGGCCATTAAGGAATTGTTGCCAGGGGCCAACTGTGGTGCCTGCGGCTTCCCCGGTTGTAATGCTTTGGCAGAGGCCATTGCCAAGGGAGAAGCTGATATCTGTGCCTGCCCAGTGGGTGGCCAGGGGGTGGCCCAAAAGGTGGCCGAAATTATGGGAACCAGTGTGGATATGGAAACCACTGCGGAAATAGCCCCCCTTAAGGCCAGGCTCATCTGTAGGGGTGGCAAAGAGGAATGTGGGCAAATTGCCGAGTATGACGGCTTGCCCGACTGCCGGGCTGCCAATATGTATGCCTCGGGGGGGAGGGCATGTAGCTATGCCTGCCTGGGCTTTGGCAACTGTGAACGGATCTGCCCCTTTGGAGCCATCCACATGGACGAAAACAGGTTGCCGGTAATAGACCTAAATAAGTGTACTGGTTGCCGGAAGTGTGTTGAGGCCTGCCCCAAGGGTATCTTGACCCTGCTTCCGGAGACGGTTGGTATTTATGTGGCTTGCAATTCCAATGCTCCGGCTCGGGAGGTTACCTCCGCCTGTAAGGTCGGCTGCATTGCCTGCCGCATCTGTGAAAAGGCATGCCCCTTTGATGCCATCCATGTGAAAGACAACTTGGCTGTCATCGACTATGAAAAATGCCGGCAGTGTGGCATCTGCGTGAAAAAATGCCCCCGCAACATTATCATTGATGGGAGAATAAAAAAGGCCCAAGCTGTATAAAATCTCCTTAACCATGGGAGGGTGCCTTACCAATGTGGGGAAGGATGGCAACCCCCGGCCGGTTATCGGGGGGCCCTTGGGAGGCCAAAATGAGTGACTAATAGGTATGACAAGCTGCTGGCGGGTATTATCATACTCGCCGCTTTTATAAGTTATATTGTGTTTATTTTCCCCGGCCAGGAATCCGGCGTTAGGGTAGTTGTGGAAGCCGAGGGGAAGGAGGTATATGTGTTCCCCCTCGGGGAACTGAAGGCGGGGGAGCAGATCCCCATCACAGGGCCCCTGGGGGATAGCATATTGGAGATGGGAGAAAATAGGGTCAGGCTGGTGGCCTCCCCTTGCCCCGATCATATTTGCCTGGCCATGGGTTGGATAGACAGCCCGGGGGAAATGATTGTCTGCCTACCCAACAGGGTGGTGGTCAGAATTGAAGGGGAGGGGGATTGGGATGATATTGCTAGATGAGGGGGATGGAGGCAATGGCCAAGACAAGGAAAAGGATACAGCTTTCCCTCCTCATTGCTGTGGGCATTGCCCTGCATATATTTGAAATTTTTTTGCCCCTCCTCAACCTCCTCCCCATTCCCGGGGTGAAGTTGGGCTTGGCCAACATTGTTACCCTAGTGTCCTTGGTCTTTTGGGGTTATTCTGAAGCCCTGGTGGTGGTTTTACTGCGCTCCCTTCTGGCCTCCCTTTTGTCTGGTACCTTTTTGACCACCACCTTCTACCTCAGCTTTGCCGGTGCCTTGGGAAGTGTCACGGCCATGGGTTTGGCCTATTTCCTTGCCCGGGGGCGCTTGAGCCTTGTGGGCATAAGCATGTGTGGTGCCGTTGTTCATAACCTATGTCAGCTGATGGTGGCGGCTGTCCTTGTGCAACAGGTGGGGATCTTTATTTATCTGCCCTACCTGTTGTTGTTCGCTTTGCCGATGGGTTACTTCATTGGCCTGGTGGTTGCCAATGTGCTTGGTTATTTGTGGGGGATTAGTCCGGCCAAAATTCAGGAGGTAATATCTTCTCCCCGGAAAATGGTATAGGTGGCTAGCTGGTAACCCTGCTCTAAAAATAGCATTGCCAATGTATTACATTATATCTTCGTAACAGGATTTACATGTTTTGTGTGGAATTTAAGGAAAGACACCACATAATACAGGGGGAGGTACACTATGAGAAGGGATAAAAGTATGTCTTTACTGCTGCTCTTACTCCTCACAGGTGCCGCCATTGGCGGACTTGTGGGGGATATTTTGGCCAGTCATCTTCCTATCCTGATTGTGGACAAGACCTTTGGTTTTAGCCCCATTACCATTGACTTGGGAATATTACAGTTTACCTTGGGTTTTATCCTTCACCTCAATTTGGCCGGGGTTCTTGGTCTTTTTTTGGGTTACCTCTTGTATCGGCGGTTGTAGTGGTTGATGGCGCTTGAAATTGCTCCAGTTCCTAATTTTCTCAGCCCTTTTGATTTGTCGCACCCTCTACCCCTGGCGGATTCTATTTTTAAGGGAGTGTTAAAGTGACCCAGTTGATATTGGCCTCTGCATCGCCCCGGCGCCGCCGCCTGCTGGAACAGATAGGCCTTTCCTTCCGTGTCGTTCCAGCTGAAGTAGCCGAGGACCTGCCCACGGGTTGTGATCCCCTTGCGGGGGTAATGGAGGTGGCAAACCGCAAGGCTACCAAGGTTGCCAAGGGGGAATCCAGGGGATTGATTCTGGCCGCTGATACCATTGTGCTTTTAGCCGGAGAGATACTGGGAAAACCGGCCGGCTTTGAGGAGGCCGTGGCCATGCTGGCCAGGCTGAAGGGAAGAAAACATGAGGTCATCACCGGGGTGGCCCTGAGGGATGCCGCTGGCGGGAAGTGCCTCTTGGGATATGAGGTTACAACGGTACAGATGCGGGCCCTGACGGTAAGGGAGATAAGGGCCTATGTTGCCAGTGGGGAAGCCTATGACAAGGCTGGTGCCTATGGAATTCAGGGCAAAGGGGCCCTTTTGGTTAAGGGGATTGAAGGCTGTTATTTTAACGTGGTGGGTTTACCCCTGGTCAGGGTGGCCGACATGTTGAAGAGCTTTAACTTTGATCTTTGGTCAGATAAGGAGAGGGGTTGAGATGCAACCAGAGTATCGCTTGACGATTAAAGATTTACCGCCGGACAGTCGACCGCGGGAGCGGCTAATTAAGATGGGGGCCCAGGCCCTTTCCAACGGTGAGCTCCTATCACTGCTTTTGGGTACCGGTTCCCGTACCGAAACGGCCCTTCAGTTGGCCCAGCGCCTCTTGGCCGGGGAGACCCTGGGATGGCATGCCAACGGCCTGCGGGGTCTCCAGGATGCGGGTGTGGAGGAATTGAGTAAAATCCACGGAATAGGGGAAGCCAAGGCGGCCAGGATTAAGGCTGCCCTGGAATTGGGGCGGCGGCTCATTGCCGAGACTCCCGATGATAGGCCCATAATTAGGTCCCCTGGGGAAGCCGCCGGCTTGGTCATGGAGGAAATGCGTTACCTGGACAGGGAGGAGTTTCGCCTTTTACTTCTTTCCACGAAGAACCATGTCATTGCCGTGGAAACGGATTTTATTGGTAGCCTCAATTCTTCCCTGGTCCATCCGCGGGAATTATTCCGCACCTGTATTAGGCGCAGTGCTGCGGCGGTTATTATGATTCACAACCACCCCAGTGGGGATCCGACCCCCAGCCAGGAAGATATCCAATTGACCCGGCGGTTAATCGATGCCGGCAATCTCTTGGGTATTGATGTTTTGGATCATTTGATAATAGGTGATGGGGTTTTTATTAGTATGAAGGAAAAGGGGATAATATAGATAGGGAAAAATTGGTTATAATAGAAAGGTGCCTGTACACTAGCCCAATTGGGTCGCTGGCGGCCGGGGGTAGGTTTAAAACTGTATATTATCAATTGTTCATTTCTCACAGATGGGGTAATTTAAACTGCGATAGGAAAAGGGGGATGGGATATGGCACTTGGTTTTATTTTGAACCGGTTTTCCCGGAATATGGGCATCGATCTGGGCACTGCCAACACCCTTGTCAGTGTAAGGGGTAAGGGTGTAATACTACAGGAACCCTCTGTGGTGGCTATACAAAGGGATACAGGTTCTATAATGGCTGTGGGTGAGGAAGCGAAGCGGATGATAGGCCGAACACCGGGAAACATTATTGCAATTCGCCC
>JAAYSG010000100.1 GCA_012518435.1 Bacillota bacterium | reverse complement strand
CTTCTTACCCATGAGGAAAGGGAAGCCATAGAAAAGGCTGGCAAAAAGGAAAGTAATTAGTGGAATCCTAGGCAGGATTTTCCCCACCCGTGTCGAACTATAGACCTTGAATCATTTTGCTAACAACCCGCAAGGATGGGAGAGGATGTTTTGCCTATCCTTGGCCCCCTTCTCCCGGCTGCCCATAGGTTGCCCAAGGGGGGAGAAAGGGAGCAGGAAACTGCCCAGTTGCAAGGGTTGCAAAGGCGGTGAATGTATGTCTTCCCAGGAGAAGAAGAAGTACTTTACCTTTATGCTCATTCCCCACTCGGAGGGGGCGGTGCGATGCTTTCGCATCCCTCGCTTTATCATCCAGACCCTTGGTTGTCTCTTTATCGGTGCCCTGGTCTGTGCCTGTTATTTCTACTATGATTACAGCCGGGTAAAATCCCATCTGCCGGAATTACACCAACTGCGGGAGACCAACGACAAACAGAAGGGCGAGATTGAAAGCCTGGCCAACCAGGCGGCGAATCTGGAGGAAAAACTTACTGAATTAGACGAGTTGGAACTACAAGTACAGGAGCTCCTCCAAGCCACTTCTCAGCAAAGCTCCGGAGGGGTGGCCCAGGTTGCCTCCCGGGGAGTTGAGGAAGGCACGGGCACAGGGAGTATTAGGCAGGGGGTTACCCCCTTGGCCCGGGGCGGCAGGGGGAGCAGGGAGGAAGCCGCGCTCCTACCCCTTGTGGCCGAAAGCCTAAGCAGTGTGGAGATGCAGCTGGATACCTACCGGGAAAACCTGCAGGAGATGCTGACGGCCTTGGAAAAACGGCAGGATTATCTAGAGGCCAAGCCCTCAATTTGGCCCGCCCAAGGACGCATTAGCTCCCGCTACGGCTACCGTAAGTCACCCTTTGGCGGCTCGCGGGAATTTCACCAGGGGCTGGATATAGCAGCTCCCCGGGGTACACCGGTGGTGGCGACGGGGGCCGGGGTGGTTACCTATGCCAAATGGCGTTCCGGCTATGGCAATACCGTTATCATTGATCATGGCTATGGTTTTCGCACATTTTATGCCCACAACAGCAGCCTCAAGGTTAAGGTGGGGCAGCGGGTCAGTAAGGGTGAAGTAATTGCCCACATGGGTAGTACCGGAAGGAGTACCGGTAGCCATGTGCATTATGAGGTACATGTGAACGGCAAGCCCCAGAACCCGGCAAATTACTTGCAGTGATATATTGGCGCCGGCCAGGTGAGGGGTGGGAAGCCCCTTACCCAGTCATCATCATACAGGGGGAATATCTAGACAAGCCAGTGGGGGGATGAGGAAGGTGTTTAGCAGGAGGAAGGAACAACAGAAGGTAAGCTCCAGCCAGGTTGATACCATAGTCGGCAGCGGGTGCGAATTACAGGGGACCCTGGCCGTACAGGGGACCATCCGCATCGAGGGCCGGGTAAATGGAGAAATAAAGGTCCAGGGGGACCTGATTGTGGGGGAAAAGGGACAGGTCACTGCCAATATAAAGGCCCGGGATGTTACCGTTGCCGGGGTGGTGCGGGGAGATTTGGATCTGGAAGGTACCCTGGAGATTACACCTTCGGGACAGGTTCAAGGTGATATTGCCGTGGCCAACCTCATCATAGGGGAAGGGGCCAACTTCGAGGGCAACTGCAAAATGCAGCAGCCCGCCGAAGGTAAGGGGCAGAGGCCCGCGAGACTGGAGAGGGGCGAAGCCAAGGCCCAAGGCTAGAGGACCCAAGTTAGAGATAAAGAGAGCTTGACCCCATGGCTGTCATGGGGTTTTGGTGTCTGGGGGGAGGCCCCCCAATTCATTTTTTCTCCAGCTCCATCCATCTAGCCCGTATGGAGGGTGGCAACATGAAGGTAAAGTTTATTATTAACCCGGTGGCCGGTAGTGGTAAAGGCCGGCGCACCTGGGAGACGGTGCAAAAAATGTTAGATGGGGAAGGCTATCCCTACGCTTATGCCTTTAGCAGGTACCCCCGGGAGGCCGTAACCTTGGCCCGACAGGCAGCCGCCGCAGGTTATGGGGTGGTGGCGGCCGTGGGTGGTGATGGTACGGCCAATGAAGTTGCCAATGGGCTTATGGGTTCCGGGGCAGCCCTGGCCATTGTACCCGCCGGGACGGGCTGCGACTATATTCGCAGCCTGCCCATACCGCCGGATCCCTTGGGGGCGGCCCGGCTAGTATATGGGGGGCAAAGGCTGAATGTGGATGTGGGCCTGGTGAACAACCGTTATTTTTTAGGTGTGGCGGGTTTGGGTTTGGATGCTGAGGTCTGCCGGCGTGTCAATGAAAACCTTTCCTACCTGTGGGGAAGGACGGCATATATTGTGGGAATGGTGGCAACCTTGGCCACCTTTCGCCCCTTTTGGGTTACCATAGAACTGGATGAGGATAGGCTTGAGACGGAGGTGACCCTGGTGGCGGTGGCCAACGCCAAATACTTTGGCGGGGGGATGTTGATTGCCCCCCAGGCTGATCCCCGAAGTGGTTATTTTACTGTATGTATTGTGGAGGGTTTGAGCAAACTGGAGACACTGCGGGTTTTTCCCCGTATATTTACCGGTAGCCATACCAAGCACCCTTCCTTTCGGGTCTACCGCAGCCGTCGGGTCTGCATTAGGGGCCCTGGAACCGGGGCAATTCAGGCGGAGGGGGAGCTTGTGGGGAGGCTGCCCTTGGAAGCAGAAATCCTCCCGGCGGCTCTGCCGGTTTTGGTGGCAGGGGGCCGGGGTAAACTGCCCTAATCTTTAGGGGGGAAGGCCCGGCCGGATGAAGAGTGAAAGGAGGTTGGAACAGTGCTTTTTTCGAACCGGGCTGAAGCCGGTAGACAATTGGCCCGGGAATTGACCCCCTACAAGGGAAGGGCCCCCCTTCTCTTGGCTGTACCCCGGGGGGGAGTGCCCCTGGCCTACGAAATACAGCGGGTGCTGGGGGGGAGGCTGGATCTGGTGATCCCGCGGAAAATTCCCGCTCCCCACCACAGTGAACTGGCCCTGGGGGCGGTGGCCCAGGATGGGAGTCTGGTCCTCAATGAGGATATACTGGCCCGCCTAAAGGTTCCCCAAGATTATATTGCCGCAGAGGTTTCCCGCCAGCTAAGGGAGATAGAGCGCCGCCTGGCCTGCTATCGGGGGGAGCGGCCCTATCCCAGCCTAAGGGGTCAGACGGTTATTATCATTGATGACGGGGTGGCCACCGGGGCCACCTTGCGGGCGGCCCTAAAAATGGTAAGGGAAAAGAAGGCCCAGCGCCTAATCTTGGCCGTCCCCGTGGGGCCGGCCAAGACCATTGCAACCCTAAGGGCTCTGGTGGATGAACTGGTCTGCCTTGCCACCCCAGAGGTTTTTTATGCCGTGGGACAATTCTATGCTGATTTTGGGCAAGTTGAGGATGGGGAGGTGCGGGAACTTTTAAAAAAGGCCTGGCGGGAGACAGGGGACTTGGCCTAAGGTTGGGGGCCGGCGCCGGCCCCTATCCTTCACCCCTCTTCTTTACCCTTGCCCGCCGCAGCCTGCATCTGCAGGATTCCCCGGCGGAGGGCGGTGGATATGGTAACGGCCATCTTGTGGACCAGGCCCAGGCGGGTATTTTGCAAGACAAAGTATTCCATAAAGCCCCCCACATTTACGGTACCGGTGATATTGAGATCCCCCACGGGGGGCAGATCTTTATTGACCCCGGCACCGGGCCGCAGGGAACCCCGAGATACGGCAATGGTGCCCACATTTTCCAACCGCCCCAAGCAGGCATCCAGGGCCACTATAAGGGGAGGCTCCGGGTAGCCTTGGATTTCCCGCAAGGTAGCCTTGAGGTTTGCCGCATGGACCGGCGCCTCCAGGGTTCCCAAAACGGTAATCCCCGGTAAAATGGTTTTACCCAAACAGGTACCCGTCAGGGGCCCCAGGGAGTCACCGGTGGAACGATCGGTACCGATGCAGAGTATTAAAAGGGGCTTGCCCAGCGACAGCTCTTGGAAATGCCGGCAGAGGACAGCTGCCAACTTGGGCACCGCCAGGGGGTCCTCACAGCAAATGCGGAAATTGTGGCGCCAGTCTCCTTTTTTCTGAAAACCCCGGCTAAAAAAGAAACCCACAGTCAACCCTCCTGTACTATGCCAGCCTCATTCTGGGAAGCCATCTGGCGGTAACAGTTGTAGCAAAGGAGCCCTTCCTCATCGGAGAGGTTCAGGTCAAAGATCTTGGCCCCGCAAAGGGGACAGGTTGTTTCCCCAAGACCGGGCATTTTTATCCCTCCCATCGGGGGTCTAGTAAAGGTGGTCAAAAGGTTAAGACCATTAGAAGTTTATGGCATAAGTGGGAATCCTATGCATAAGGGAGGAAAATAATTCTCCATTGTGGTAATATAATGGGAACTAATGCCATGGGGGGATGGCGGATTTTCTCCTGGGATAAGTGGGAAGTTAAATAGGGACCGCCCAATGGGTGCAAGATGGCTGTAATGCGGGGTGCTTTTCCCTTTCCCGGGGAAGAGGGTGGGGGTGTGGCTACAGCCAGCTGCCCCGGGGGGTTGGCCGGAAAAATTTTAGGAGGTGGGAAAGATTAAAACCCATGATGTAATTATTATTGGCGGTGGGCCGGCGGGTCTTACGGCGGGAATTTACGCCTCGCGGGCCAAGTTGAAGACCATCCTCATCGAGAAGGGCATGGCGGGGGGGCAGATCGCGGTTACGGAGAAGGTGGAAAATTACGCTGGTTTCTCCGCCGGCGCCGGCCGGGAATTGATTGCCATTATGGAGGGCCAAGCCAGGGAATTTGGCACGGAGATGGTTATGGGCGAGGTAAAGGCTGTTCGGCTTTCAGAGGATATAAAGGTGGTTACCACCAACCGGGGGGAATATCGGGCCCCGGTGGTGATTTTGGCCACGGGAAGCCATTCCCGTAAGCTAAATGTGCCCGGCGAAGATGAATTTATGGGTCGGGGTGTTTCCTTTTGCGCCACCTGCGACGGCCCTTTTTACGAAGGATTGCCCGTTATGGTGGTGGGAGGCGGTGATGCGGCGGTGGAGGAGGGCCTGGCCTTGACCCGTTATGCCCAAAAGGTTTATCTAGTGCACCGGCGCGATGCCCTGCGGGCCACCAAAATAGTGCAGGAAAGGGCCTTTGCCAATGATAAAATTGCCTTTATCTGGGACAGCGTGGTGGAGGAACTGGTGGGAGACCAGCAGCTGGAGAAGGCGCTGGTGAGAAATGTCAAGGATGGGCAGGTTAGGGAAGTTGACATCAGCGGTATTTTTATCTATATAGGCTTTATCCCCAACACTGCCTTTGTGGCCGATGAGGTGGAGGTGGATGAAGGGGGTTACATTATTACCAATGATGTCATGGAAACATCGGTCCCGGGTGTTTATGCCGCCGGCGACTGCCGGCGAAAACTGTTACGCCAGGCAGTAACGGCAGCCGGAGATGGGGCCACAGCCGCCTTTGCGGCGGAAAAATACCTGGAGGGAAGGGCCTAGGGCCAAGGCGGCACCCTGGACAGTGCCCAGTAGCCTTTAGCATAAGTTGGGGCCTGGGGGGCAAACTAGGGCTGTGGATATGATGAAAAGGGGGGATATTCATGGCCCAAAAAAAGGAAAGGAAGGCCCCACACCGGGCCGATATTTGGTCCATCTCCCGGGAAGAGCGGGGGGAGGCCCTGGAGAATATGACTTTGGAGGACCGGGAGTATTATTACAAGGAAATACGGGAGTCGGAAGGGGAAAAAGGGGAATAGGCACTTCCCCTTTTTCCCCAATAATCCATGGGGATTGTATGGCAAATGGGCTGGGGCAAAGGCGGTCTCCTTATTTTCCGGGAACTTTTTCACCCCCCAGGGGTCAGTATCCGGTGGAGGTGGTAAGGATGAAAATAAAAAGACAGGGAATCTACGCCCTCATCTTGGCCGGGCTTCTGCTGCCGCTCCTTTTTGGTGGCTGCGGGGGGGACAAGCAAGATCCCCCCAAGGCTGGGGAGGAATTTGTTATTCCCGCAGATGCCTTTGCCCTGGAGAACCTGCAGGGTGAGGACCTGGAGGACAGGTTCTCCCTGACAGAATCCCTTACCCAGCTTGAACAGCTGCGGGAGATCCTGATTAGTTTTCGGGAACTAACAGAGGAGTGCCGGGGTAAAATTTCCCCGGAGACCCTAAGGGAGGTGGGCAATACTGGGTGGGAGATGCAGCACCTGGGGTTTCATAATTTGCCCAACACACTGGAGGGGACCCTGCGCCTGCAGGATTATGAAATAAAGAAGCTGGAGTTTACCCTGGCCAAGGAGCAGTACGAAAAGGGGGAAATTACCCTTGCGGACGTGGAGGAGGCCCAGGCGGCTTTCTTGGCAGTTAGGGAAGGGATGCAGGAGTTTTTAAAGGCCTACACCATAGCCGACTAAGGGGGTGGGGTGGGACTAATTCCCCGGCGGGTATTTGGCGGTTTGGGCGGAACATACGATAATGGCAGTGGCGGCCGGGGGAAATTATTAAGGGGGCGGATGGCCATGCCTCTGGAGCTGGTTGACAGCCAAGGTGAGGTTGTGGGAATTATTGTGGGTTACTGGCACAATTATAGGGAAAAGAAATACTATCACCTTGTTGCCCGCCTTGGGGCTGCTTGCAACTTGGCGGAGTTATATCCCAAAGAAGACCTAATGGACATTGCGGCCAACAGGCTGGGGGCCAAGAATATGTTGGGGCGGCTCAACCGGGATGACCTAAAGGATAAACTTAGGAAATGGTGGCTTGAACTGGGGGAGGAGGCAGCGGACTTTGAAACCTACCTGGCCCTCAGGGCCTATCTTTGCCTAAACTGGGCCCATGGGGCCTTAAAACCCATGCAAAGGGTGGCTGCCCTTTATTATTTTCTCTACCCCGGGGAGGAAATAAAGCTAAAAGGGGGCCGGCTAACTACAGCTGTAAACCTTGCGGAAATGGATGCCTTTGCCCGGAAGGTTCCCTTCCCCGCTCTGATAGGCAAAATAATAGCTTACCCGGAAGTGGAACTGGATGTGGCTGGAGTTGGTGAAACCATTTTATTGGGGGGCGGTCTCAATGATATGGGTGGCCGCAACCACACCCACTACACCCTTTTGCCCCTTGGCTTTGGTGGGGTGGCAAGTAAAATAGAAATACCCATGCCCATTTATGCCCAAAGGGGGGATATGGTGGCTCTAAAGGTGGATGAGGAAAAGGGGGAAATAGACGGCGAAAAGGGAGCTGTTTTCACCGGGGGTATTATTTACAGAATGCGCTAATTGGCTGGAAAAAGGAGGAAAAACCCCCTTCACTGGGGAACTATTCCCCTAGAAGCTGGCAAGTGAGGGGGAATTGGCAGATAATGGAGGAGCCTAGACGCAAACGTCCCCTCCTCTGGGGAGGATGCTTTCTTTTTCTGGTACTGATGGTGTACTTTGCCGCGGGGGAATTTCGTCTGCCCAAACCCGTGGAGGTGAGGCTCTTACAGGCCCTGAGCCCTGCCCAGATCCCCTCCCCCCGCCTCATCTATGAGTATAGGCTGGGGGCGGAGGATGTGCTTCTTCTCCACTGGGACCAGGGGGAATTTTCCCCCCTAGAGGGGTGGGAGGCCACGGGCCAGGCCCTGGCCTTTAATGCCAAGGGGCAGGAGCTCTGGCGGCGGGAATTACCCGGGCCAGTGCGGGTAAAGGCCCTGTCCGCCAGCTGGATGGCGGCAGATTTGTTAGCCGGGGAGGTTTTCTCTTACCGGGCCGATGGCAAACTGGCCTGGCGGCAGCAGTGGACTTGGCCCCTCCAGGATTTTTTCCTCTCCCCCACGGGGGAGGTGGCCGTTACCCTGGGCCCCCTCTGGGAGGAGGGACTCAATCACCTGGAGAAGCTGGTCCTGGTCAATGGGGAAGGGCAGGCGGTTTGGGAGCATCCCTGCCGCAATGCCAGTATCCTAACGGCTGCCTTTGATGAAAAGGGGGAATACTTAGCCCTTACGGGGCTCACCTTTTCTGGCCCTGATATGGTAAATTGGGCCCTTTTGTTGGATAGGGAGGGAGAAATACGGGGGGACTTTACCAGCCCCCGGGAGGAATTCTTTCACACCACAGCCCTGGGAGAGGAAAGTTGGTTTTTGGCCGGGGAAAAAACCCTCTACTCCCTGCCTTATTCCGGCGGGAGGAGCTATCGGCATTCCTTTGCCGGGGATTTACAGCGTTTGCTGCCCGCCAAGGGTCGGGACGGGCTTTTGGCCCTGAGCTGGGTGGAAGGTGGGAAGGAGGCCGGCAGCATACTTTCTTACCTAAATTCGGCGGGGGAGTTGGTCTGGCAAGAGAGCTTTTGCACCCCGGCGGACCAGCTGGAGCTGGGGGTCAGCCAAAGGGGGGTACTGGTGGGGGATAACCAGGGAATATACGGTTTAAGCTATGCCGGGGAAGTTGACTGGCATTATTCCTCCCCGCAGTTATCCCGCCTCTTTGTGGATCCTTGGGGTAAGTATCTCTTGGTGGCCGGGGAAGATGGCGTCTGGTCTCTCTTGGAGTTGCCGGAGTAAATTGCCAAGGAGTAAAGGGAAGCAATACTAGGGTGGAGGGTGATGGCCGTGGTGGCAAAGGAAAAACAAGACCTGCTCAGTGCCCTGCCCGGGGTGGATGAGGTTTTGGCCTGGGAGGGGGTCAGCCCCCTTTTGGCCCAGTATCCCCGTTCTTTAGTCCTGGCCGGCATCCGGCTTGGTATTGACAGGCTGCGACAGCAAATATTGGCCGCCCCGGGGAAGGTGGATAGGGTGGGGGTGGATACCTTTCCCGTGGCCATTGAGGGGACCCTGCGGGAATACCTTCTACAGGCAGTAACCCCCAGCCTGAGGCCGGTGATAAATGCCACGGGGGTTGTTTTACATACTAATTTGGGGCGGGCGGTACTGGCCCCTGCTGCCCGGGAACAACTGGGGCAATTGAGCCGGGGCTACTGCAACCTGGAACTGGATCTGGAGACGGGGGAGAGGGGTTCCCGCTACAGCCATGTGGAGGAACTACTAACCCGCATTACCGGGGCCCAGGCGGCCCTGGTGGTAAACAACAATGCCGCAGCGGTGCTCCTTTCCCTCAATACCCTGGCCGCCGGGCGGGAGGTTTTGGTGTCCCGGGGCCAGCTGGTGGAAATAGGAGGTTCCTTTCGTATTCCTGAGGTTATGGCTTGGTCTGGCTGCCGTTTGGTGGAGGTGGGGGCAACTAACAAGACCCATCTCAAGGACTATGAGCGGGCCCTAGGCCCGGAAACGGCCCTTCTATTAAAGGTGCATACCAGTAATTACAGTATTATGGGCTTTACCGCCACGGTGGCGGCAGACCAACTGGTTGAACTGGGAAAAAGGCGGGGAATACCCGTTATGGAGGATCTGGGTAGTGGTGTCCTCCTGGACCTGACCCCCTACGGCCTTCCGGCCGAACCCACGGTGCAGGCCAGTGTGGCGGCGGGCCTGGATGTTATTACCTTTAGCGGTGATAAGCTCTTGGGGGGACCCCAGGCGGGCATCATAGTGGGCAAGGAGGCCTATATAGGGGCCATGAAGAAGAACCCCCTAAACAGGGCCCTGCGGATTGATAAAACCACCTTGGCCGCCCTGGAGGCCACCCTCCGCCTGTACTTGTCCCCGGAGGATGTGGTGGGCCAAGTGCCGGTGCTGGAGATGTTGACTGTACCGGCCAAGGTTCTGGAGGAGCGGGCCCAGGCTCTGGCCCGAAAGATAGGAGAAAGGCTAGGTGGGCGGGTAACGGCAAGGGTGGTCCGGGATTACTCCCAGGTGGGAGGGGGGGCCATGCCCACGGCCCAACTGCCCACCAGTGTGGTGGCTCTGGAATCTTCCACCATTTCTGCCGCCAGCCTTACGGCCCGGCTGCGCCGGGGCAGGCCGGCGGTTTTGGCCCGGGTGGCTGCCGGTAGAGTGCTGCTGGATCCCCGGACCATACAAGAGGGGGAAGAAAAGGAGCTATGGCAGGCTCTGGAAAGGGCCTTGCTTGGGGAAGGGAACTAGCCCAGGTATTGGGAAACAGGAGGAGTTTTTCTGTGAAACACATTATTATCGGGACCGCGGGCCATGTGGATCATGGGAAGACGGCCCTGATTAAGGCCCTGACGGGTAAGGAGACCGACCGCCTGCAGGAGGAAGTGGAAAGGGGTATTTCCATTGAATTGGGCTTTGCCCCCTTTGCCCTACCCGGGGGGAGGCAGGCAGGGGTTGTGGATGTGCCGGGTCATGAGCGCTTTATCCACCACATGGTGGCCGGTGTGGTGGGCATGGACTTGGTTCTCTTTGTGGTGGCCGCCGACGAGGGGGTTATGCCCCAGACCAGGGAGCATTTGCAGATCCTCAACCTCCTGGGGGTGAAAAAGGGGATTGTGGTCCTAAGCAAGGTGGACTTGGTGGAGGAGGAGTGGTTGGAGCTGGTTAAGGAGGAGGTGCTGGAGGCCACGGCGGGAACCTTTTTAGCCCAGGCTCCAGTGCAGTTTGTTTCCTCGCTGACGGGCCAGGGTCTCCCCCAACTACTGGCCGCCATTGATGCCCTAACCCAAGAGGTTGAAGAAAAGGACACCCAGGCCCCCTTTCGCCTGCCCATCGACAGGGTCTTTACCATCACCGGCTTTGGCACCGTGGTAACTGGCACCCTGGTTGCGGGGACAATTTGCCAGGAGGATAGGGGGGAAATTTTGCCGGGGAACAAGGTGGGCCGGGTGCGGAAGTTGCATGTCCACGGTGAGGGGGTCCAGCGGGCATATGCCGGCCAGCGGGTGGCCGTAAACCTTAGCGATGTCGAGGTGGAGAATGTCGCCCGGGGCAATGTCCTGGTGGCACCCCAAAGCCTCACCGCCACCCAGATGGCCGATTGCCGCCTCCACCTTTTGTCATCCTGCCCTCGCCCCCTCAAGCACCGGACCCGGATCCGTTTTCATGCCGGTACAGCGGAGGTAATGGGCCGGGTTTACATCTTGGATAAAAAGGAGCTGGCCCCGGGGGAGAAGGCCCTGGTTCAGTTTCGCCTGGAGGCCCCGGTGGCCCTACGCCGGGGTGATAGGTATGTGATCCGCTTTTATTCCCCCCAAATAACCATAGGGGGAGGACAGGTGCTGGAGGGTAATCCTCCCCGGCGCCGCCGTTTTCGCAAGGATGTCATTGGGGAGTTGGAGCTAAAGGAGAAGGGAGAACCGTTGGAACTGGTGGAACAGGGCCTTTTGGAAGCCGGTGAAAGGGGGATTGGGCCGGGGGCACTGGCCCAAAAAACAGGCCTTGGGGAAGGGGATGTGGCAGACCTCCTTGAACAGCTAAGGGCTAAGGGGAAATTGGTGTCCCTTTCCCCCCAGCAGCCCACCTATTTACATGGGAGTGTTTTTGCCAACTTGCAGGCAAGGCTGACAGCGAAACTGGGGGACTACCACCACAAATATCCCCTCCGCTGGGGAATGGCCAAGGAGGAGCTGCGCAACCGCTACTTTGCCAATTTACCCCCCCGCCTTTTCCAGGAATTCCTCCATTCCCTAGTGGAGAAGGGCCTTATAACAGTAAAGCGGGAAAGGCTTAAGCTGACCTCCCAGAAGGTGACCCTTACCCCCCAGCAGGAGAAAATTAGGCAGAGGTTGGAGGAAGCCTTCCTGGTCCAGCCCTTTAGCCCCCCCAGCCCGGCGGAACTTTGGGTCCAAGGGGATGGGGATGAGGCCCGGGAGGTTTACGGTGCCTTGGTGGAGGAGGGCACCCTAATACGCCTTTCCGAAGATCTAACCTTCCATGGCCGGGCGGTGGCCCTGGCCCGGGAAAAATTGCTAAACCACCTCCAAAGTGAAGGCAGCATCACCGTCAGCCAATTTCGCGATTTACTGCAGACAAGCCGCCGCTATGCCCTGCCCCTTTTGGAATACTTTGATGGCCAGCGCTTGACCAAAAGGGTGGGGGATGAGAGGGTCCTGGCCAAAACATAGCCCCCTCCCCTCTGCAAAGGTTGCCCCTTCCCGCCAATTGTCCATACCGGGGGGCCTTGGGCCAGGGGCGGGGGCCTACCCCCTTTTTAGGGCCTTCCCATGACCGCCTTGGTTACAACCCAAATTTAAAGGGCCTTGTACTTCACCTGCCCACCGGCGCATAATTTATGGCTAACCATCAATAATAACTATAAGTGCCCAGGGCCAACCCGGCTTGGCGTTCCCACAGTCCGGGGCAAGGCAGAAGAAGTGGAAGGGCCCAGGCCTTTGGCCACGGGGCCCCCGGGCATTATAGAGAAGGGTGGCTGTGTCCATGCGCCTTGCCGCTGTGGAAACCTTTCCCCTCCTTTATCCCCTACCCCAACCCTATGGCGATGCCAATGGCTATAAGTACTACCGGGCCAGTTTTTTACTGCGCTTAACCACTGAGGGGGGACTCAGTGGTTGGGGCGAGGTGACAGGATGGCTGCCAGAACTGGAGACGGAATTTAAAAGGCGCATCATCCCCTACCTGCGGGGGAAAAATGCTCTAAAGCGCACCCGCCTCGTTGCGCACCTTAAGGGTTGGCATCACCGGGCGGCGGCGGGTATTAGCATGGCCCTGACGGAAATTGCCGCCAAAGGGGCCGGCATATCTATCTGCGAGCTTTGGGGAGGCCGCCGGCGGGATAAGGTGCCGGTCTACGCCTCCCTGCAATCCTATACAGCCCAAGCCGCCTGGCCGGAGCATCCCCTTTCCCAGGCCCAGGAGGCCCTAAGCCAGGGTTTTAGGGCAATTAAGGTTAAGATTGGAGCCAAGACCTTTGGGGAAGATTTTTCCCACATTCAACACCTACAAGGGAGCCTGTCCCCCGGGCAGGAATTTATGGTGGATGCCAACCAAAGTTTTGATCAGGCCACGGCCCGCAAGTGGGGCCGGCAAATGCTTTCTTGGGAAAACCTGGCCTGGTTTGAAGAACCTTTACCCATCCAGCAGGTGGCCACCTATAAAGCGCTTCGTTCCCAAGGAGGAGTAGCCATGGCCGGGGGGGAGAACATTAAAAGTGCTGTGGGTTTTTTAGCCCTTTTACAGCAGGGTGCCCTGGATATTATCCAACCAGACCCAGCCCATACCGGTGGCCTCGATGAATACCGGCACATATTGGGCCTAGCCCGGAGCTTTGGCGTCCGGGTTTCACCCCATTCCTTTGATGGTGCCCTATCAAGGTACTATGCCCTTCTGGCCCAGGCCTGCCTGCCCCCCTGGAGTAAAATGGCCCAGGATGATATTGAACCGGTGGAGTGGGATGTCATGGAGAATCCCTTTACTGCCCTTGTTCCCCTCAAACCAAAGGGAGGCCAGATACACCTTCCCTCCGGTAGGGGACTTGGTTTAGAATTGGATGAAGAGCTCATTTGCCACTACCGCTGGGATGGTTCCAGCCACTGGAGCTGATAATTTTTCCCCGCGGGCCTGCCAAAGGACAACCGCCCCGCCAAAGGCAGGGCCTGCCCTTTCTTTTTTCCTTGCCTACCCTCCCCAAATGGATTAAAATAAAGCCGGAAGGGAGGGATAGACAATGGTAAGGCGCAAAATAGTAAAAATTGATGAGGAAAAGTGCGATGGTTGCGGCCTCTGTGTTATTCCCTGTGCCGAAGGAGCCATTGAAATTATAGATGGGAAGGCCAAAGTCCTCAAGGAAGAGCTGTGCGATGGTGCCGGCTTCTGCCTGGCAGTTTGCCCCACCGGTGCCCTATCCATAGAGGAAAGGGAGGCCCCGGCCTTTGATGAAGAGGCTGTGGCCAAGCATGTGAGCAGCAAACCCGCCGCCCACGAAATAAATTGCTTTAGCTGTGGCTGTGGCGAGGGAGAAAGGCCCCTACTGGCTGTGCGCAGTAAGGGTGAAAGCCTATGGGTATGCACCCGCTGCCTGCCCAAACTCATTCATGGATAAGTTTACTCCTGCAACCCCACCTAACCTTGTAGGTGGGGTTTTTGGGCCATATCTCAAATACAACAGCCAGTTGCTACCATTGACACCCCTATTCCCCAGAGTTGGGATGAATATATATTAGCCAAAAACAAGGATAAGTTGGAACACCTTTGTTGGGTATTCTTGGGGTAAAAGGAGGATTTTTGTCTATTTATAAGAATGGTTATTTAGAGAACAGGGGGGACCAAAAGCCCCATCTTCCCAATAGTCATCTAAGGGAGTTGCTCATGTGGAATACCCCGTTGGCAGCAGGTATGAGGGAGAATTAAAGGAAGGGAAAAGGAGCGGTTATGGCACCTTAACCTATCCCAATGGCTCTAAGTACACCGGTTATTTTTAGGACGACATGTTCCACGGCATAGGGGAATTCCTTTTTCCCGCTGGGGGCGAATATGTTAGGCCCGCATATAATGGGTTATTTATTTTTTCGGGGAACACCAAACTTCGTCAAGAATATTGCCAACCCTCTGGCCGGGCTAGGTAGTGGCTAGACATTACCCAGTATGGCCCGGGCCACCGCTGGAAAGGTGGGGATAAAATTGCTTAAGGTAAAATTGTGGTCGCTGGACAAAGCCGGGGATGATCAGCTCCGGCCCATACCCATGCCAGAGCTTAAGGAAACCGAAACCGAGTGCCAACTGGAGGATATTCTGGTCAGCAATCCCGATTTGCTACTACCCGGCCTTAAATTGGTGGGGAGGCAGATGGCAACAGAAGGGGGCCCCCTGGATTTATTGGGTGTTGATGAAGACGGAAACCTTATTGTCTTCGAACTAAAAAGGGGCACCTTGGCCAGGGATGCTGTTGCCCAGGTGATTGACTATGCTTCCTTTCTGGGCCAGTTGGATAAGGAAACACTTTTCAAGCATATATCGGATCGTTCAGGCTACGGGGAAATAGAGAAAATTGACTTTGAAAACTGGTATTTGGAGCAATTCTCCGGAAATTTAGATGCCTTGGCTAATCCCCCCAAAATGGTTTTAGTTGGCCTTGGAGCCGACAATAGAACCCGGCGTATGGTGAACTATCTTTCCAAAAACGGTCTAGATATTTCCCTAATAACCTTTTATGCCTTTAGAAAGGGACAAGAAGTGTTTTT
>JAAYSG010000099.1 GCA_012518435.1 Bacillota bacterium | reverse complement strand
TTTTAGAAGTACACCCCTACTATGCCCAGAACATAGTAGTTGGCTATGCCCGCCTCAACGGCAGGACAGTAGGCATAGTAGCCAACCAGCCCCGCATCCTGGCCGGCTGCCTAGACATCAACGCCTCAGACAAAGCCGCCAGATTCATCCGGGTCTGTGACGCCTTCAACATCCCCCTCGTAACCCTCGTAGACGTCCCCGGCTTCCTGCCCGGCACCGAACAAGAATACGGCGGCATAATCCGCCACGGGGCCAAGATGCTTTACGCCTACCCCGAAGCCACAGTACCCAAGATCACCCTCATTTTGAGGAAATCTTACGGGGGTGCCTATCTGGCCATGTGTAGCCGGGACATGGGGGCAGACCAAGTATTTGCCTGGCCCAACGCCGAAATCGCCGTCATGGGTCCCGAAGGAGCAGCCAACATCATCTTTCGGCGGGAAATCAGCGACAGCTCCGATCCCCAACAAGTACGGGACGAAAAAATAGCCCAGTACAGGGACAGCTTCGCCAACCCCTACGTAGCCGCCAGCAGAGGTTATGTAGACGACGTAATTGACCCAGCAGAAACCAGGGTGCGTTTAATCTCCGCCTTAGAGATGCTCATTAGCAAAAGGGAAACCCGTCCTGCCAAAAAGCACGGCAACATCCCAGTCTAAATCCCAATAAATTTAAGTAAGGGGGGAGAAAATGAACGACTTCACACTTGGAATCCAGATTATGGTCATCGGTATGGGAGTTGTCTTTGCAAGCCTAATAGGTCTGACCTACCTAATGGAATTTATGCACCGCCTCTTCGGGGAAAAGGAAAAAGAAAAGGACGTTACAAAAAGCCCAGCCCCGGCTGTTAGCCCCGAAGCAACCTCGCCGGAAAAAGACCCAGCCAGTGCTGAAGTACCGGCCGAAGTAATAGCAGCCATTACCGCAGGCCTAGCCGCCTATTTGGACACAGCCGCCCCCATAGTAGGGGCCAGAATAAAAGTAGTGCGCAGGCAAATCCCGCTGCCCGCCTCCACCTGGGGCATGGCCGGGAGACAAGACCAGATGCATATGCGCCAAATGGGCTAATTCAATATCTAATTTATAAGCAAATATCTTAAGCAACTGCGCAAGAGAACAAAGGAGGCTAAAAGATGAAAAAGTTTCGTGTCGTGGTAAATGGTACCCCCTATGAAGTAGAAGTAGAAGAATACGGCCAAGAACAAGCCGTATCAGTTGCCCCGGCCCAGCCAGCCCCGGCCCCGGCGCCAGCTGCCGCACCTGCACCCGCCCCGGTCCAAAAAGAAGCTCCGGCGGCGGAAGCAGCCCAGCCGGCCCCAGTCGCTGTACCCGCCGGCGGTGTCAAAGTAGAAGCCCCCATGCCCGGGACCATTTTAGATATAAAAGTCAAGCCCGGAGACACAGTAAGTGCCGGTGACGTCCTCATGATCCTTGAAGCCATGAAGATGGAAAACGAAATAACAGCACCAGAAGACGGCACCGTAAAAGAAATTGCCATAGCCAAGGGCGCAGCGGTAAATTCAGGGGATCTCTTGGCAGTCCTTGGTTAAGGAGGCAGATGAATGCTAACAAAAGCTTTACTGGAATTTACACAATCAATGGGCTTTCTCAGTCTCACCTGGCAGCAGGCAGTCATGCTCCTTGTCGGCTGTGTACTCCTTTATTTAGCCATCGTCAAAAAGTATGAACCCCTGCTCCTATTGCCAATTGCCTTTGGCGTCGTCCTCACCAATATACCCTTGGCAGGTCTCATGGACGGCCCCTTAGGGGATACACCGGGAGGGCTCCTTTACTACCTTTACCAAGGAGTACAATTAGGCATCTACCCTCCCCTCATCTTCATGGGAGTAGGAGCCATGACAGACTTTGGCCCCCTCTTGGCCAACCCCAAAACCTTTCTTCTGGGTGCCGCCGCCCAGTTTGGCATCTTCACCACCCTCCTGGGAGCCATTCTCCTTGGCTTTACCCCGGCCCAAGCCGGAGCCATTGGTATCATTGGGGGAGCCGACGGGCCCACGGCCATATTTACAGCCACGATACTGGCCCCCGAACTCTTGGGGCCCATAGCCATAGCCGCCTATTCCTATATGGCCCTGGTACCCATCATCCAGCCCCCCATCATGATGGCCCTGACAACCAAAGAAGAGCGGGAAATTGTCATGGAACAATTGCGTCCGGTGAGTAAGACCCAAAAGATTATCTTTCCCATTTTAGTTACAATTCTCATGGGTCTCTTTCTCCCCTCCGCAACACCCCTCCTGGGCTCCCTCATGTTGGGGAACCTCTTTCGCGAGTCCGGGGTGGTGGAACGCCTTAACCAGACAACCCAAAACGAACTTATTAATATCATCACCATCTTCCTGGGTGTGACCGTTGGTGCCACAACCAGGGCGGAAACCTTCCTCACCTGGCAGACCATCTTTGTGGTGGTCTTGGGCCTGGCAGCCTTTGCCGTTGGAACGGCGGGAGGGGTACTCCTGGGCAAGGTGATGTGCAAGTTGACGGGAGGTAAGGTCAACCCCCTCATTGGTTCTGCCGGGGTATCGGCAGTACCCATGGCAGCCCGGGTCAGCCAGGTGGTGGGACAAAAGGCCAACCCCAGAAACTTCCTCCTCATGCATGCCATGGGGCCCAATGTTGCCGGGGTGATAGGCTCGGCCATTGCGGCGGGGGTGCTCATTTCCCTTTTAGGTTAGGGACTTGGATTTCATAACCTTTGATATTGGCGTGGGATTAGGGTCCCACGCTTTTTTCTGTTTGGGAAACTACCGGTACCTTATGCGGCATATTAAAGCCACCATGTGGCATACCTATGATAGGGAAAATTATCATAAGGGCCAAGGTGGGGATGCCATGTATAACCAATATCAACATTGGGAAATAGAGAATCTACACCTTCGGGTGCGGGAATTGGAAGATAGGGTGCAGCATTTACGTTTCAGCCGCAGGATACTTATGAATATCCTGGAGGAGTTGGAAAGGGAGAAGCAGCGGCAAGGGGAAATATTGGCCCACACACAGCGATGTTTGCAACGGGGTAATCGCAGTTATGCCCTGAGGTTAATGGAAAAAAACAGGCGTATAATAACACTGCAGGAGCAGGTAAATAAGTTGCAGGGGAGGGGGGACTAGGGGCAACCTTACCATTGGTCAATGGGAGCAGGAGCCTGTTGCCAGGGTCTAGCTCCCGGTTAAAGTCCAGGGCGGGGGGCAAGGGCCCCCGGTCCGATGCTGCCACTATTGCAAAAATTTCACTGCTATGGTTTAATAAAGACACTTGTAAAGGGGTTTTGGGAAAGGCATGAAGGAAGGGGCTAATTACACCTATGTATACCGGGACAGTATCCCAAAAAGGGAAAAAATATTATATACGTACCTTTGGTTGCCAAATGAATGAAAGGGATAGTGAGACAATAGCCGGAATTCTTGTCGGCCTGGGCTATGAGAGGGCAGCCAGCGAAAAAACGGCTGACCTAATAATCTTTAATACCTGCTGTGTGCGGGAAACAGCGGAAAGAAAAGCCTATGGTCGTCTCAACGCTTTGAAGCGGTTGAAAAGAAAAAACCCTGCCCTCCTTATCGGTGTTGGCGGCTGTATGGCCCAAAAGGATCGGGAGCGGGTGCTTTCTTCTGCGGCCCATGTGGATTTTGTCTTTGGTACCCACAACATTCAAGAACTACCGGAAATTCTTCAGGAGGCCATCATGGCTCGGGAACCAATTGTACAGGTTTGGGAGGAGGCCAGGGGAATTAAGGAGCTGCCTTCCCAGAGGGCCAAGGGGGTATCGGCTTATGTAACAATTACCCACGGCTGTACAAATTACTGTTCCTATTGCATTGTTCCCTATGTCCGCGGCCGGGAGCTGAGCCGCCGCCCGGAGGATATTATTAGTGAGGTGGGGCAGTTGATGGGGAAAGGCTATAGGGAGATTACCCTTTTGGGGCAGAATGTCAATACCTATGGCCGGGATCTGGGGGGGAATTTCACCTTTGCCCGCCTTCTCCGGGATATCAATGGTGTGGCCGGACTCCAGCGCCTGCGCTATACCACATCCCATCCCCGGGATTTTTCCCCCGCCATAATTGAGGCTGTGCGGGATTGCGACAAGGTTTGTGAGCATTTTCATCTCCCCCTTCAGGCGGGGAGCAACCTAATATTGAAGAAGATGAACCGGGGTTACACGCGGGAGGAGTATTTGCAGTTGATAGGGAAGGTACGGGAACTGGTCCCAGACAGTAGTATTACAACGGACATTATCGTTGGTTTTCCCGGTGAAACAGAGGAGGACTTTGCTGCCACACTGGATATGATCCGGCGGGTCAGATTTGACAATGCCTTTACTTTTATATTTTCCCCCCGCTCCGGCACCCCGGCGGCTGACATGCCGGGACAGGTCCCCTTGGCGATAAAGAAGGAACGCCTGAATCGCTTGATGACCCTCCAAGATCGCATCAGCCGGGACAAAAATGAAAAGTTGCGGGGTAAGGAAGTGGAGGTCTTGGTGGAGGGAACCAGTAAGAAGAGGGAGGATATCCTCACTGGGAGGACCCGGACCAACAAGCTGGTTTTGTTTACGGGGACACGGGAAATAATAGGGAAAATGGTGCAGGTCAAAATTACCCGTCCCCAGACCTGGAATTTATACGGGGAATTAATTTAATAGATGGGGCAAGGGAAGGGCCAGCTGCCTGGTTCTTCCTTTTTTTCTTGAGATCCATATGCTATAATAGATGGCAGTATGGAGAAGAAGAGGGATAGGGATGACAGATACTCCCATGGTGGCCCAATACAAGCGGATTAAAGCGGAACACGAAGATAAAATCCTTCTCTTTCGTCTAGGGGATTTTTATGAAATGTTTTTTACCGATGCCGAGATTGCTGCCCGCGATTTGGAAATAACCCTGACCGCCAGGGGGGTAGGCAAGGGTGAGAGGATACCCATGTGTGGTGTTCCCTACCATGCCGTTGATGGCTATATTGCCAACCTTCTCAAAAAGGGCCACAAGGTTGCCATATGTGAGCAAGTGGAAGACCCAAAGGCCAAGGGTGGCCTGGTACGTCGGGAGGTGGTTCGGGTTATAACACCGGGGACCTTCCACGATCCAGCGGCCTTGGAAGAAAAGAAGAATAACTATTTGGTGGCCGTAACTCGCTCCGGGGAATCTTATGGGCTTGCGGTTATTGATGTCGGGACAGGCGAATTTCGGGCCACTGGCTTTACCGGGCCCGATAGGGCCGCGGCCCTGCACAGCGAGATGACTCGATTGCAACCATCGGAATGCCTCTACCCCCAGGGGGATGAGGACCTAAAACAGCTTCTTGCGGAGCTGGGGCAATTGTTCCCCCTCTTACCCACACCCTGCAAAAAGAGTCATTCTTGGGAAGAAAGCATATCGCTTTTGCGGGAAGAACTGGACCAGGTGCACCTTCCGGAGGGGGAGGAATTCCAGGCTGCTGCCTGTGCCGCCGGTGCAATAATAGCTTACTTGCGGGAAACCCAAAGGGTTGAATTACTCCATATCCGGGGCTTGGCTGCATATCGGGTTAGTGATTACATGGTTCTTGATGGTGCCACAAGGCGTAACCTAGAACTTACCCGCAATGTCCGGGGTGATATTAAAGGGCCCACCCTTTTGGGGGTTTTGGATCATACCCACACTGCCATGGGGGGAAGGACCCTGCGCAAGTGGCTGGAACAACCCCTTCTCAACAGGGAGCGGATAGTGTCCCGGCAAGATGCGGTGGAAAACTTAGTTGAAGATAGCATTTTGCGGACACAGCTTCCCGACATCCTCAAGGAAATATATGATCTAGAAAGACTGCTGGGCAAGGTGGTGTACCAAACCGCCACGGCCCGAGACCTTTTAGCCCTTAAGAAGTCCTTGGCCCAGCTACCCCTGGTTAAGGAAGGTCTAACCAAGGCAAAGGCAGAAAGATTGCTGTATTTAAGGGACAACCTTGATACTTGCTCCGATCTTTTCACCCTCTTGGCAGAGGCCCTCCATCCAGATCCCCCGGTGGGATTGCGGGAGGGCAACCTGATTAAGACCGGCTATCACGGGGAAATAGATCGGCTGCGGGCCCTGACCCGCAAGGGGAGGGAATGGCTGGCAGAATTGGAAGCCGCTGAAAGGGAACGTACAGGTATTAAAAGTCTTAAGATTGGCTTTAATAAGGTCTTTGGTTATTATTTGGAAGTCACCAAAAGCAACCTAGGTGCAGTGCCCTCAAACTACATCCGTAAACAGACCCTGGTCAATGCTGAGCGCTTCATTACACCGGAATTAAAGGAATGGGAAGTGGAAATAACCGGGGCCCAGGAAAAGTGTATCGAGCTGGAGTACCAGGTGTTTTTGCAACTAAGGCAGCGAATTGCCGCAGAAATAGAAAGGGTGCAGGGGGCGGCCCAAGTAATCGGCCAGCTGGATTCCCTCCTCTCCTTGGCCACAGCGGCCATATACAACCGCTACGCCAAACCAGTCCTAACCCTCAAGGATAGCTTGACAATTCGGGGCGGCCGTCATCCGGTGGTGGAGGTAATGATGCCGGGTTCCTCCTTTATTCCCAATGATACAAAACTGGATCAGGGGCACAACCAACTCCTTCTTATCACCGGCCCCAATATGGCCGGGAAGTCAACTTATATCCGGCAGGTGGCTTTAATTGTCTTGCTGGCCCAAATGGGTAGTTTTGTGCCGGCAAAGGCGGCGGAGATCGGGATAGTCGATAGAATTTTCACACGGGTTGGAGCCGCGGATGATCTAGCCTCGGGACAGAGTACCTTTATGGTGGAAATGAATGAGGTGGGCAACATCCTGCGCAATGCCACCGGCAAAAGCCTTCTCATCCTGGACGAAATTGGTCGGGGGACCTCCACCTATGATGGTCTTAGTATTGCCAGGGCGGTGGCTGAGTACATTCTAAAAAGGCTGGGTGCCAAGACCCTCTTTGCCACCCATTACCATGAGCTTACCAGTCTAGCCCAAGATTACACTGGCGCCAAAAACTATACCATTGCCGTGGAGGAAAAGGGCAAGGATATAATTTTTCTCCGCAAGGTTATTCCCGGTGCCAGCGATCGGAGCTATGGTATTCATGTTGCCCGCTTGGCCAGACTGCCCAAGGATGTAATTGAGCGGGCGGAGGATTTGCTAACCCTTTTGGAGGGTGAAAAAAGAGGGAAGACCGTTGCCGAGACCGCCTGTGGCATAACAACGCGGGGAGATGGGGGGGAAATGGTTCAACTGGACTTATTTTCAGCCCAGGAGAGAAGGGTTCTGAAGGAGTTACAGCAACTAAAACCCTATCAGATGACCCCCCTGGAGGCACTAAATAAAATTCATAACCTGCAGGCGCTTCTCAAAGGGAGGTAAGGGCCTGGGAGGGATTTTTCATGTCCAAGATTGGGATCCTAGAGAAGGAAGTTGCCAACTTAATTGCGGCTGGCGAGGTTATTGAGCGGCCCGCCGCCGTTGTCAAGGAGTTGGTGGAAAACTCCATTGATGCCGGTGCCACCCACATAGATGTTGCCTTTGTGGGCAATGGCCTAGACCTGATTGAGATAAGGGATAATGGTGTGGGAATGACCAGGGAGGAGGCCCTGCTGGCTTTGCACCGGCACGCCACCAGCAAGATTAAGTCGGCGGCGGATCTAACTGCTATTCGCTCCCTGGGGTTTCGCGGTGAGGCCTTGACCAGTATTGCTGCAGTTGCACGCCTAAAAATCTTAACTGCTCCCGCCGACGCCGTGGCGGGAACCTTAATAAAGGTTGAAGGTGGTGGAGGGCCCCTTGTGGAAACCTGCGGTGCCCCGGCGGGAACCCATGTAACTGTGCGGGATCTATTTTACAATACCCCGGCACGGAAAAAATACCTCAAACGCCCCCGAACAGAGGCTTCCCACATAGTGGAGGCGGTGACCCGCCTTGCCCTGTCTCACCCGGGGGTTTCCTTTAACCTCACCCGGGATCAGCGGCCCGTTTTTACCACAACCGGTAGGGGGGAGCTGGCCGATGTCATTGCTACAATTTTTGGCCGGGAAATTTGGGAGGAGTTACTCACCCTAAAAATAGAGGACGAAGCGGTGGACATTTCCGGCTATATTGGGCGGCCCAGCCTTACCCGGTCTAATCGCACCTTGCAATACTTTATTGTCAACAACCGTTATGTTAAAAACCCAACCCTCCTGGGTGGTTTGGAAAGTGGCTACCATGGTTTGCTCATGACCAATCGCTACCCAGTGGCTTTTTTGAACTTCCGGCTTGATCCGGGGGAAATTGATGTCAATGTCCACCCCACAAAGCTGGAGGTACGGTTCTCCCGGGAGGGGGATATAAGAAGGGCCCTGCATCATGGTGTAGCGGATACCCTGGGCCGTCATAACTTGGTTCCCGGTGTGAGGCCCAAGTTTTCTTCCGGGCCTGGGCCTTCTCCCTCCAAGGCCCTGACAGTACCGATGCCGGCAATGGGCACGGATGCAAGATGGGGAGAGAGGGTTCGGGAGGATTCCCTGGGCACTTTTTCCGCTCCACCGGCCCCAATCTCTCCCGGGGGGGGAGAGAGCTTTATCGGGGGATGGAGTGGTAAGCCCGGTGGATGGAAAACCTAATCCCACCTTTCCCCTCTTGGAGCCCTTGGGACAAGTTTATAATGGGTATTTAATTGCCCAAGGGGAGGCGGGCCTATTCCTCTTGGATCAACATGCCGCCCATGAGCGAATCCTATATGAGAAGCTGCAGCATACAAAGGGTGGACAGCTGGGCCGGGAAAGACAAAATCTGTTGGTTCCCCTAACCTTGGAATTGTCTCCCCGGGAAGGGGAAATACTAGAGCAGAACTTATCCCTTTTAAGGGATTTGGGATTTAGAATTGCTGAATTTGGTCCCCGGAGTGCAATTGTTCACGCGGTACCAACAATTGTGCCCCAAGGGCAGGAAAAGGATATCCTCCGGCAGGTACTAGCCGAACTGGAGGAAGGTGGAGGCAAAAAACCCTTGGCGGATTTGCTGCAGGAAATCATAATAACCATTTCCTGCCACAGTGCCCTTAAGGTGGGTAAAAAATTGCGAGGGGAAGAAATGACAGCCCTAATTGCCCAGTTGGCCCATACTAAAAACCCCTTTACTTGTCCCCACGGGCGGCCGACAGTTATACATATCTCCGCCGGGGAATTGGAAAAACGATTTAAGCGCAGAAACTAGGTAAAGAAGCTTAATATCCAAGGATAACTCAGAAGGAGATAATAATCCCCTTCTGGGGCAGTAAGTTGGGGTTAACAAGTGGGGGGAGAAACCAATGAAAATTCCATTGCTGGTCATTGTGGGGCCCACTGCGGTGGGTAAAACCAGGCTGGCCATCAAGCTGGCCCACCGCCTGGGAGGAGAAATAATTTCCGCGGACTCCCGCCAGGTTTACCGCTATATGGATATTGGCACCGCTAAGCCCACCCTAGCGGAAAGGGAGGGAGTACCCCACCACCTGATGGATATAATATACCCTGATGAGGAGTTTAGTGCCGCCGCTTACCAGCGGCTGGCGCAAAGGGCCATAGGAGAAGTTTGGCAGCGGAAAAGAATGCCAATATTGGCCGGGGGAACGGGCTTTTATGTCAATGCCGTCATTGACAACTATAATTTTAGCAGTACGGCGATAAACTGGGATTTCCGCCTTCGCTTGCGGCGATTGGGGGAGGAAAGGGGTGGTGGCTATCTCTTGGCTAAGCTGGACCAGGTGGATCCGGTCACTGCCCAGCGGCTCCATCCCAATGATTTACGGCGCATCATTCGGGCCCTGGAGGTATATAAATTCACAGGCCGGCCCCTTTCCCAGTGGGAAGAGGAGCAAGAGAAGGAAAGCCCTTATGAGCTTTGCCTAATTGGCCTCAACATGAAACGGCCCCTCCTTTACGAAAGAATTAACAGGCGGGTGGAAGAAATGGTGGCGGAGGGTTTAGTGGAGGAAGTTCGGGGCCTGTTGGCAAAGGGTTATTCACCAGCCCTCAACTCTATGCAAGGGTTGGGCTACAAGGAAATTATCCCCTATCTTGAAGGAAAGATTAGCCTAGAGGAGGCCATAGAGGTTCTGCAGCGGGATACCCGACGCTTTGCCAAAAGACAACTGACTTGGTTTCGGCGCGATGGGCGAATTTCGTGGTTTTTTCTCCCAGGAGACAAAGAAGGGGAGCCTATGGAAAATATTACAAGATTTGTAAAAGGCAAATTGCACCAAAGGTCGAATATGCTTAAATAAAGAGAAAATCATTCGGAGGCGATGGTAAATGAGCAAGGTGAACCTGCAGGATAATTTTTTAAATCAGGTACGAAGGGACAATGTGCTAATAACCCTCTACCTCATCAATGGCTTTCAGCTAAAGGGGGTTATAAGGGGTTTTGACAACTTTACCGTAATTATAGAATCTGATGGGAAGCAAATGCTGGTCTACAAGCATGCTATTTCAACCATCACCCCAATTAGGCCTGTGGCATACGGTGTTGGTGGCGTAGAAGAAAGAGCAGAGGGAAAATAGACCAGGCCCTTGCCATGGTACCCCGTTTGGTCCGACGGCTGGATGGGGAAAAGGGGTATTCCGTTTTAGAACGGCCAAAGCATTTAAGGTGGAATCTTATCCCTACACTGAGCATAGAATAACTTGTACATAAGGAAAAGGGGTGCAGACATGAAGGAAAAGTTGCTGGTTTACACAATGCCCACATGACCCTACTGTGACAAGGTGAAAGAGTTTCTTTCCCAAAAAGGATTGGCATATGTGGAGGTGGATGTGTCCACAGATCCCCAGGCCCGGAAGGACTTTCTGGCCAAGGGTTATCGGGGAGTACCGGTTACGGAAATTGGCGGTGAAGTGGTGATAGGTTTTGATGTGGAAAAATTGGAGGATATCATTTCCAGCCAATAGATGGGATAAAAAATCCGGCCTGGGCCGGGTTTTTTATGTGGGGTGTTATTTTTTGCTATTCTTGTGTGGTGGCCTGGGAAAAAGGGGTTGGTACTTATGCCGGGCGGGGGTTGTCTGGGAACCGCCCTTAACCAAGGGGGGAAGAGTGTGAAGATTTCCGTGGAGCATATAAAAGAAGCTGCCGCCCATATAGGAGCTAACATCCATTGCACACCCTTATTTTTTTCCCGAACCTTTAGCGAAATTAGTGACAACATGGTCTATTTAAAGGCGGAAAACCTGCAGCGGACCGGTTCCTTCAAGATAAGGGGTGCCCTAAACAAAATTTATAATTTGCCAAGGTCCGAAAGGGAACGGGGTGTTATTGCAATATCCGCCGGGAACCATGCCCAAGGGGTGGCCTTGGCGGCGACCAAGGCGGGTATACCTTCTACCATTGTGATGCCTGAAACCGCTCCCATAGCCAAGGTTGTGGCAACTAGGGGCTATGGTGCGGAAGTTAAATTATATGGCAATGTATTTGATGAATGTGCTGCCTTGGCCCAGGAAATACAGGCCAAAAGTGGTGCTACCCTATTGCACCCCTTTGATGATCTCCATGTAATAGCCGGACAGGGGACCGTTGGCCTGGAAATCTATAGCCAACTAAAGGAGCTAGAAGTGGTAATGGTTCCCGTGGGTGGGGGTGGTCTCATAGCGGGGACGGCCCTGGCCCTAAAGGGTCTAAAACCCTCCCTCAAGATTGTTGGCGTTGAGGCTGAAGGGGCAGCCTCCATGAAGTATTCCTTGACCAAAGGGGCTGTTAGAGGCATTGATACAGCTAAGACCTTGGCAGATGGGATTGCCGTCAAAAAACCCAGCGTTCTCACCTATGATCTTGTCCAAAGGTATGTGGATGGTATTGTAACTGTCACTGAAGAGGAAATTGCCAATGCCATTCTCATGCTAGCTGAAAGGGCAAAGTTAATTGTGGAAGGGGCGGGGGCAGCGCCCTTGGCCGCCCTCCTCAATGGGAAGTTACCCTATCGGGGAAAAAGGATTGTGGTCCTCTTAAGCGGCGGCAACATAGATGTAAATATACTGGCGCAGATTATAGAACGGGGTCTGGTGCAGGCGGGCCGCCGTATTAAGATCAACACCCAATTGGAAGATAAGCCGGGCCAACTCCATCAACTCTTGGGGATCTTGGCGGAATTGGGTGCAAATATTATCAATATTTATCATCACCGGGGGAAAATGGGTGTGGAATTGGGTGTTGCCGAGGTTGAGTTGGATTTGGAAACCAGGGATTTGGAACATACCCAAAGAATATATGCTTATTTGAATGGGCGGGGCTACAAAACAGAATACGCGGGGTGGAAAAATAGGAAGGGAAATGGTTGAACCCTTACCAAGGATAATCCACAGCTAATAATTTCATTTACCCGACCGGGTTATATTGTTGGGTCCGGGAGGCATAATATAAGCTGGGGGTGATGTGTGTGCTTAGAAAAGCAAAGGGGCCCGGCCTTTTTTGGGGGGGATTTTTCTTGGGTGTAACACTTTGCATTGTGCTATTGGCCGGGCTTGCCTTTCATTACACGAACCGGGGTTTGGTTGTCAGTCTAGAGATAGATGAATTGGCCGACTACCTGGGAAGACAGATAGAAAGCCAGGTGGCGAGAGAACTGCCCCGGGTGGTTGCCGGGGTTAAGGCCCAGGTGCCGGCCCTGGTTAAGAAACAGATGAAGACGGGAAACCTAACGGCGGAGATTAAGAT
Source organism: Bacillota bacterium (assembly GCA_012518435.1). Taxonomy (GTDB): domain Bacteria; phylum Bacillota; class DTU030; order DTU030; family DTU030; genus JAAYTH01. The sequence goes on along the minus strand of JAAYSG010000099.1, from coordinate 4,824 downwards.
TGCGGATATTAGCATTGTTTTGCCGCCCTCCGCCTTAACCCAACTTGATGGTTACCTGCAAGAAACGGTGGAAAAAACCCTTTATCGCCTTTTGGAAGGGATGGAGTTGGGGGCCCTGGCCCAGGATCTGGGACAGCAGGCGGAGGAAATGCTTAGGGTATCCTTGGGAAAGGAATTGGACAAGGGACGGGCCCTGGGCATTGACACCTGTTGGGGGAGGATCCCCGTAGTCCTGCAGGTGGGTCAAGGCGAGGGGGGGAAAAAGACCTAGGGGAAATATTGATTCTGCAGTACTACTGTGATATACTACAATTTGGTGTTACTACACACGCCTTCTTATGGCCCGCGGGGGGTGCCGGCAACATTTTAGTTCCGGTCCCGTGGGAAAATGCGGAAGGCGGAGGCAAAAACCCCGGGGAGGAGGTGAGGGAAAGTGGCTGTTGTAACGATGAAACAGCTTTTGGAATCCGGTGTTCATTTTGGCCATCAGACCCGGCGTTGGAATCCCAAGATGGCCCAGTACATTTTTACTGAACGCAATGGAATTTACATTATTGATTTACAAAAAACAGTGCGTAAAATGGAAGAAACCTACAACTTTGTCCGGGAACTGGCCATGCAGGGGGGGACCCTGCTTTTTGTCGGTACAAAAAAGCAGGCTCAGGAAACCGTGCGGGAAGAGGCCGAACGCTGCAGTATGTTTTATGTCAACAATAGATGGCTGGGGGGAACCCTGACCAACTACCAGACCATTAGGAAAAGAATTCAATACCTGCAGAAGCTGGAGGAAATGGAAGAGGATGGCACCTTTACTGTCCTCCCCAAGAAGGAAGTTATGAAACTCCAGGCTGAAAAGGAAAAACTCAACCGGTTCCTGGGCGGCATTAAAGATATGCCGGGGCTTCCGGACGCTGTCTATGTGGTTGATCCCAGAAAAGAGAGAATAGCAGTGGCGGAGGCCAGAAAACTTGGCATACCCGTTATAGCCATTGTGGATACCAATTGTGACCCTGATGAAATTGACTATGTTATTCCCGGCAATGATGATGCCATTCGGGCCGTTAGACTAATAACGTCCAAGCTGGCGGATGCCGTCATCGAAGGAAGACAAGGGGAAGAGTTGGCTGAGGCGGAGTAAGGAGCAAGGGGTAAGGGGAAGGGACGGCCAGCACGCCCCATACCTTTACCCCTTTACATATAGCCGGGTTTAAAAAAGGAGGTCAGTATATGGTTACTGCTGCACAGGTTAAAGAATTACGGGTTAAAACTGGAGCCGGAATGATGGATTGCAAAAAAGCCTTGGTGGAATGTAAGGGCGATCTGGAGAAGGCTGTGGAATATCTGCGGGAAAAGGGATTGTCTGCTGCTGCCAAGCGTGCGGGACGGGCCACGGGGGAAGGGGTCATCGAGGCCTATATCCACACGGGTGGTAAAATTGGTGTCTTGGTGGAAGTAAACTGTGAGACGGATTTTGTCGCCCGCAACCAACAATTCCAGGATTTTGCCCATGAACTAGCAATGCAGGTCGCTGCCGCAAATCCCAGCTATGTCAGTGTGGAAGAGGTACCCGATGAGGTTATCCAACGGGAGCGGGAGATATTGCGCCAACAGGCCTTGAATGAGGGAAAACCGGAAAAGATTGTGGATAGAATTGTGGAGGGCAGGATAGCCAAGTTTTACCAGGAGGAATGCCTTCTGGAACAGCCCTATATCAAAGACCAGGATATGGCCGTCAAGGACCTATTGGCGGAGCAGATTGCCACCATTGGGGAAAATATTAGCATACGGCGGTTTGTCCGCTTTGTCCTGGGTGAAGGGGAAGTATAGGAAAAGAGAACACAAAGTGTTCTCTTTTTTAAAAAATCCCTTTCGGTAGGAATTCCTTCCCCTGCGGCGAAACATAGGAGGGGGAGATGGGAGGTAATGGGGATGACTTCTGCTAAATACCGGAGAATTATTTTAAAATTAAGTGGTGAAGCCCTGGCCGGTTCAAAGGGTTTTGGCATTAATCCAGAAATAGTTACGGCCATTGCCAAGGAAGTCAAGGAGATAGTGGAAATTGGCGTTGAGGTGGCCATTGTGGTGGGGGCCGGTAATATTTGGCGCGGTGTTATGGGCCTGGGCATGGGAATAGACCGGGCGACTTCTGACCATATGGGCATGTTGGGTACGGTAATTAACTCCCTGGCCCTTCAGGATAGTCTAGAAAAGCAGGGTGTTGATACTAGGGTGCAAAGTGCCATTGAAATGCGGGAGGTGGCCGAACCCTATATTCGCCGCCGGGCCCTGCGCCATCTGGAAAAGGGCCGGGTGGTAATATTTGCCGCTGGTACAGGCAACCCCTACTTCTCTACAGACACCTGTGCCGCCCTAAGGGCTGCGGAAATAGAGGCTGATGTGATCCTGATGGCCAAAAAGGTTGATGGCGTTTATGATGATGATCCCCTGGAAAACCCTAAGGCGAAGAAATTCAAGGAATTGGTGTATATGGAAATGCTAAATCAGGGTCTAGGAGTCATGGATGCAACTGCTACTTCCCTATGCATGGATAATAAAATACCAATTGTTGTCTTTGGTATTACCACTCCCGGAAATATAAAGAAGGCGGTAATGGGAGAAAAAATAGGCACCTATGTAAAGGGGGAATGACAATGGTTGCCAAAACATACCGCGAGGCCGAGGAAAAAATGAAAGGGGCTGTGGAGGCCCTAAAAAGAGATCTGGCTTCTGTCCGTGCTGGACGAGCTTCGCCATCCCTCCTGGACAAGATTATGGTAGACTATTATGGGACAGCTACTCCCCTCAATCAATTGGCGACAATTTCCACACCGGAACCAAGGTTACTCCTCATCCAGCCCTGGGATAAGAATTCCATTGCCGATTGTGAAAGGGCCATCCTAAAATCGGATTTGGGCCTTACCCCAGCAACCGATGGGGCTGTTATCCGCCTGGTTATTCCGCAACTTACCGAGGAACGACGGATTGAATTAACCAAGGTTGTACGTAAAAGGGCGGAGGAGGCTAAAATAGCTGTCCGCAACCTACGCAGGGAGGCAAACGATAGGTTAAAAAATATGGAGAGGGATGGTGACATTTCCCAAGATAGCCAATACCGGGAGCAGGAAAGGATTCAAAAGCTGACTGATACATATATAGAGAAGCTGGAAGAGGTGTTAGCAGCCAAGGAAGAGGAGATTATGGAGGTGTGAGCTTGCCCAATGGTAGGCCTCCTGATGTAAAGGCAATGGTCCTAACTGATGCCAAGCGAATCCTAGAGGACTCGGGTTGGAGTATAGCCGCAGTCCAAGTGACCAGGCCCCCCCGGGGAACCAGCGGGGAGGGAGGGGTATTTAGGGTTGTGCGGCAAAGGACCAAGGGGAAGGGACAAGTTGCCTTGACCCTGATTAAGGTCCCCTAAAGGGAACAATGGTATATCCCCAACGGGATAATGTTTTCTCCCCCCTAGTTGGGGTTTTTGCCAATGTTTTTCACAATATAAGTCCCTACATTATTTCCAGGGATAAAGGGATGAGGGAGGTTAGGAGGGCTGGTGGGGGAAAGGGATGCATTACATCTGAAAAATCTACCACGCCATGTTGCCATCATTATGGATGGCAACGGACGCTGGGCCCAGGGGAAGGGGTTGCCCCGTACCATGGGCCATAAAAAGGGTATGGATAGTATTAGGGAGATAGTAACCATTAGTAGCAACTATGGCATTAAAGGATTAACCCTCTATGCCTTTTCAACGGAAAATTGGCGCCGCCCCCGGGAGGAAGTTGATTTTCTCATGTCCCTCCCCCGGATCTACCTTAAAAAAGAATTGCCCCAACTCATGCGCAATAATGTGAAGTTGTATTTTTCGGGGCGCTTACATGGACTCCCCCCCGAAATACAGGACATCCTCCGGGAGGCAGCCAGTGCTACGGAAAATAATAAGGGTCTATTTTTGAATATTGCCATAAACTATGGCGGGCGGGCGGAAATAACGGATGCAGCCGCTAAAATAGCGCAGCTGGTCCGGGAGGAAAAGTTAGAACCGGGGGATATAACTGAGGATATTGTGGCAGCCCATATGTATACGGCAAACCTGGGGGATCCAGATCTCCTCATTAGAACAGGGGGGGAAGCCAGATTGAGCAATTTCCTCCTCTGGCAGGCGGCCTATGCGGAACTCTATTTTACCCCCGTCCTTTGGCCGGATTTCGGCAAAGAAGAGTACGATAGGGCCCTGTTTGCCTACAGCTCCCGGGAACGTAGGTTTGGCCAACTATCCAGGGAATTGGGTGATTAAGGTGCTATCCTTACGTGTTCTCAGTGCCCTAGTGGGTATTCCCCTCATTGTATTTGCTGTGTTGACGGGGGGCTGGCCTCTTTTTGCCGGAACCTTCCTAATTGCCTTGGCCGCCCAGGCGGAATTTTACGCCCTTTTGACCAGGAAGGGATATTCGGGGTCCAATTTTTTAGGTTTTTTGGCGGCGACTTTGGTGCTATGGGCCGTTTATACAGGGCGGATGGGTGTGATTCCCCATGTCTTAATAGGCCTGGTTGTTGCCCTGTTTACACAGGAAATGGCCCTAAGCAATGTTGCCGCTGGCCTAAACAATATTGCCGGGACAACAATGGGTGTCTTGTACCCGGTTTTACCTTTGACTTATCTTTTTTTATTAAGGAACCTTAGCGCCTTTCATTTGCTTTTTGTCTTTGTGATAACCTGGGCCAATGATAGTGGGGCCTATTTTATCGGCAGGGCAGTGGGACGCCGCCCTCTTTCCCCCACCATCAGCCAGAATAAAACCGTGGAGGGGGCTGTGGGGGGCTTGT
>JAAYSG010000017.1 GCA_012518435.1 Bacillota bacterium | reverse complement strand
TATATTAGACATTTTGGCCTAGGCACCCAGCGGGTTGAGGCGGAAATAGGGAAACTATTTCCCCAAGCGATAACCTTGCGCATGGATGCTGATACAACCGGAGGCAAGGATACCCACGGTGAACTTCTGGAGGCCTTTGCCGGGGGTAGGGCTGACATTCTAATTGGTACACAGATGGTGACAAAGGGGCTAGATATTCCTCGGGTCACCCTGGTAGGCGTAATAAATGCCGATACCTCCCTTAACTTTCCCGATTTTCGTGCCGGGGAACGCACCTTTCAGCTCCTAACCCAAGCGGCGGGGAGGGCCGGCAGGGGACAAAAAAAAGGCAAAGTTATAATACAAACCTATTCACCGGAACATTATAGTATACAGGCAGCCTGCCGACAGGATTATGAGGCCTTCTATAACCGTGAAATTAAAAATAGGGAACAGCTCCACTATCCTCCCTTTTGCCAGTTAATAAGCCTGGTAGTGAGTGCTGAAGATGAGAAAAAAGCAGCAAATGCAGCGGGGCAATTGGCCAGATTGCTGCGGAGTAAATTACCCCATGGCTACCGTCTTTACGGTCCTGGCCCAGCACCACTTTCGAAAATCCGGGGTAGGTACCGCCACCAGATTGTGCTCAAGGGGACTAATCTCTCCCGGCTGGCAAAACTATGGCTTACACTGCGGAAGGAATTTGAAAAAGGGCCTGGGCGCGATGGAATCACTCTTAGCTTTGATATCGCACCTGAATCATTGGTCTAGAGGAGGAGTGAAATTGGCTATATTGGATATTTGCCGTTTGGGGGATCCGATTCTCCGCCAAAAGGCAGAGCATGTACCTAAGGTGTCGCAAAAAATTAAAGACCTGTTGGTTGATCTAGCAGATACTATGTATGCAGCCCCTGGAGTTGGGTTGGCAGCACCCCAGATTGGGGTTAGGAAACGTGTTATTGTCATTGATGTGGGTGAAGGGCTGCTGGAGCTGGTAAATCCTGTCCTTGTAAGCCAAACAGGGAGTGAAACGGCAACTGAAGGTTGCTTGAGTATACCGGGTATCATTGGTGATGTGGACCGGGCGACGGAAGTAGTGGTCCGGGGTTTGAATAATAAGGGCCGAAAGGTAGAAATCACCGCCTCTGGTTTTTTGGCCAGGGCCCTACAGCACGAATTGGATCACCTTGAAGGTGTTTTATTCATAGATAAGGCAACCAATATTAGGGAGGCCCCCAAAGAAGAAAATGGTTCTGAAAAGGAGGAGGGCTAGAACAATGCGCATCCTTTTTATGGGAACACCCCAATTTGCCCTCAATTCCCTGCGCCGCCTATTAGATGCTGGAGAAAATGTGGTGGGCATAGTCACCCAACCGGATCGACCCCGGGGAAGGGGAAAAATTATTACCCCCCCACCGGTAAAGGCCTTTGCCCAGGAAAGGGATCTGGTGGTTTACCAACCACAAACCCTCAGGGATTTAACTGTACTTAAACAACTACGGGATTTGGGGCCCGAACTGATTGTGGTTGTTGCCTATGGTAAAATATTGCCACGGGAAATTCTAAATCTACCCCCACATGGTTGCATAAATATCCACGCTTCCCTCCTTCCCCGTTATCGTGGTGCAGCACCTATCCAGTGGGCCCTTCTCAAGGGGGAAGAGGTAACCGGTGTAACCTCCATGTATATGAGCGAGGGCCTGGATGAGGGTGATATTATTTTACAATCTGAAGTGGCAATCCTTCCCACCGATACCATGGGTAGCCTCCACGACAAGTTGGCTTGTACCGGTGCGGAGCTCTTGTTAGAGACGGTGGCAAAAATTAAATCTGGAACAGCCCCCAGGATACCCCAGCCGGAAAAGGGGGTTTCCTTTGCCCCACCGTTGGATAGGTCCCACCAACTAATTAACTGGGGCAACCCCGCCCCGCATATCTGGTACCAGGTAAGGGCCCTAAATCCACGCCCGGGGGCAACAACCTATTGGCAAGGTTCCGTACTTAAGGTTTGGGATGTTGCACCTAGGGTAGAAAATGGGGAAAAACATGACCTGGGTGAGGTTGTTGCTGTGGATAAAGAGGAGGGAATACTTGTACAGACGGGGAAGGATCTTTTACAATTAAAAGTATTACAACCGGCGGGGAGGCGTAAGATGTCGGCCAGTGACTTTGCCCGGGGATATGGTATAAGGGAAGGGGTAATTTTGGGCAAATAAGGACAGGGGTGATTTTGTGCAGGTTAAAAAACGCATTTTTTTGGGTGCCCTTCTGACAGGGATATTTATTATAAGTGGAATTGGTGTTCTCTTTTGGTATTTTACCTTTAGGGAACCGGGCAAATTTACTCAATCACTTTTTTTCCTTCTGGGGCTGGTACTTTTTTTGGGTGTTCTCCTTACTTTTGGCGGGGTGCTGGGTATCGTTTTTAGCCTTCTCACTGGCAAATCATATTCTTTTTTCCGTCTACCCAGCCAGCTCATTATTGCCCACCTCTTACCCCTTGTAATCCGTCTGGGCAAAATATTTCACATCGCTAAAGAAAGGGTGGAACTCTCCTTTATTGAGGTAAATAATGCCCTGGTCAAATCCCAAATCAGAAGGAGTATAAAGCCAGAAGAAATACTAGTTTTAGCCCCCCACTGCCTACAAAACTCCGAATGTGTCCACCGTATCACCACTGATATCAACAATTGTCGCCGCTGTGGCCGTTGTCGAATTGCTGATCTTTTGGAATTACAAGATGAATACGGTGTTAAAGTTGCGGTGGTAACAGGTGGCACCTTAGCCAGAAGGGTCGTCCGTAAGTTTCGGCCCCAAGCCATTGTCGCCATAGCTTGTGAGCGCGATCTGAGTAGTGGCATCCAGGATGTGCATCCTTTACCGGCCCTGGGCATTGTAAATATTCGCCCCCAAGGTCCTTGTTTTAATACCCAGGTGGATATAACCCGGGTGCGGGAGGGGCTGGAATTCCTTTTGGCAGTGGAGAAAGTATAAGGGAAAAAATATAGAAGGGGGGAATGATGGATGGCATTCCTTTTTATAATTGCAATAATACTGTTTATCCTGCCTTGGCTAATTATTCCCTTGGCAATATTTTTCCTTTTTAACCTATTATTATTACCCTTCGGTTTTACCCTTCGCTCCCTACTGAATTTAATAACCATTCCCAAACAAATCTGGCAAATCGCCCTTAATAGACGCCTGCGTATTAACCATGCCCTGGAGCACGCAACCATTAATGTTCTTGAGGAGCATTACGGCCCCCAAAAGTTAGCTGGCTTTGCCCAGGAGGATGGCTTTTTCCTAAAGGGCACAGTTCAACCCAACATGTTGGAGGAGGCGGCCCGAATAGGCCTAGGGCGGATGCTACGGGGTGAACATAACCTGGCAGTACATGACCGCTGTGGTACCAGTATAGCAGCCGCCAACTTCCTAGCCGCCATTGTGTTCATTTTGTTACTGTTGGTGACCCATCAATTCACCCTTTTAAATGTAGTCTTGGCCATGATAACTGCCAATTTATTGGGGCCGTTTTTGGGGAAATGGCTGCAGACCCATTTCACCACTTTGACAGATGTGGGGAATGTGGAAATTGTGGGGGTGGAGTATAGGACTCCCCATTATGGGCTTTTCCCCATCCAACTGGGATTTATCCCCATGGAATACTTTGTCCGAACTCGTTTTTACCATTAGCTTGGGAGGGATGGGCCCATGGCCAATATTAAAATATCACCGGCTAGACAAATGGCCATTACCGTCCTTTATCAGGTGAACGAAAAGGGGGGGTATGCCAATCTTTTGCTTCCCAAACGCCTGGATAAAGGAAAACTATCCCGCCGTGACAGAGCCTTGGCAACGGAGCTTGTGTACGGTACCTTGCGCTGGCAAAAGAAGATAGATTGGATTATCAAAACATACAGCAAGCGACCTCTGGAACGGTTGGATCCTTGGGTTCACAATATCCTCCGCCTGGGGGTCTACCAAATATTGTTTTTGGATCGGATTCCCCCCCGGGCAGCCTGCTATGAAACTGTGCAATTGGTCAAGCATTATGGCAATAAGGGGAGTGTAGCCTTCGTCAATGGAATTTTACGTTCCATCCTGCGGCGAGATAAAAAGCTACAATTTCCCAATAGGGAAAAGGAACCCGCCGCCCATCTTTCGGTTTTACATTCCCATCCCCTATGGTTGGTCAAACGGTGGTTATCCCGCTGGGGATATTCCCAAACCCAAGCCCTCCTAACAGCCAACAATCAACATCGTCCCTTGGGCATTAGAGTAAACACCCTAAAAAATAGTCCCAGGGAATTAATGAAACACTTGGAGGATGAAGGGCTATCCTTTTCCCCGGGCCGATATTTTTCCGATGCCCTTTCCCTAAATCGTGTTCCGGATCTAAGGGAAGCAAATTCTTTTCGCAGTGGGCTCTTCCAAATACAGGATGAAGCATCCCAGTTTGCCGCCCGTGTTTTAGACCCCCGCCCGGGGGAGAAGATCCTTGATGCCTGTGCAGCACCTGGGGGGAAGACAACACACATTGCCCAGTTGATGAAGGATAGTGGGAGGATATTGGCTACCGATACCCATTCCCATAAGCTGGCCCTCATCAGGGATAATTGCCGCCGCTTGGGAATTAAGTCTGTGGATGTTCTAAAGAAGGATGCCCGTGAATGGAGCAGTGCTGACAAGTTCCACAGAATCCTTGTTGATGCACCCTGCTCCGGAACCGGGGTCTTGGGCCGACGCCCTGATCTTCGCTGGAAAAAATCACCTGATATATTCCGGCAACTGCCAATTTTGCAAAGGGAAATATTACAGGGAGTTGCCCCCCTTTTGTTGCCGGGCGGCACCTTATTGTATTCCACCTGTAGCTTGGAACCGGAGGAAAACCTGGAGGTAATTCGCTCCTTTTTACAGACCGAGCCCTCCTTTTGCCTAGAGGATATTAGTCCCTACCTACCCCAGGGGCTGGAATTTACAACGGCACGGGAAGGCTATATTCAACTGTATCCTCACCTTCATCAGGTGGATGGTTTCTTTCTGGCCCGGATGGTACGCAAATAG
>JAAYSG010000098.1 GCA_012518435.1 Bacillota bacterium | reverse complement strand
TGGCCCCGGGCCTATGGACAATGTCCCCGCCATAGGGTTGAACGCAGGCGCACTGGCAATTCATGCCGGGTTATTTCCCTGCGGCTGGGGGAAAGGGAATTGATTATCAGAGGCGGGGCGGGGGTGTCCTATCCCCACTATGAAAGGGAAGAGGAGATTAAAAGGCTTGTACTCTGGAGGAATCTCACTATCCCCGTCGAAGTTATAATCACTACCTATCACGAAGTAAAGGAGATTGTACGGCAAATTTCCCAGTTGGAAGCTGAAAAACAAGCCCGGGCGGAGGCCGTTGCCCTAATTAAGGCTGGGCTTTCCCCCCAGGCAAAAATTTTGGGAGAAGAAGTGAAGCGCCTGCCCCAGGGGCGTGTGGATTTGGTACAAGTGAAGGTAACGCTTGAGGTTTTGGAAAACATTGCTGAGCCTCGGAGATATGAACCGGAGGCACCCAATGGGAAAGGGGACTAGGGTTTGAAAGAAAATACAGAGGCCAAACTGGCAGTACAAACCAATGAACAGGCATTATCCCTTTTTGGGGAGTTTGATGAGCATCTTAAATTGCTGGAAAAGGCATTTCCGGTACAAATATTACCCCGGGGGACGGAGATAACCATATATGGTGCATCGGAGGTTGTAGCCAGGGTGTTGGGCCTGCTCCGACAACTTTTGGCTGTGGTGGAGCAGGGCAATACCATCACACTTCAGGATGTCCGCTATGCAATACAAATGGTAAAGGGCGAAGAGGAACTACACTTGAAAAGTTTATTTCATGATGTTATTCTGGTTACCAATAGGGGCAAGGAGATTAAGCCCAAGACCCAGGGACAAAAATCCTATGTAGATGCCATACGTCGGGATGGTATTGTCTTTGGGATAGGGCCTGCCGGGACCGGCAAGACCTATTTGGCCATGGCCATGGCGGTACAGGCCCTCAAGGCCAAGGAAGTCAGCCGAATTATTTTAACCCGTCCGGCGGTGGAGGCCGGGGAAAAATTAGGTTTTTTGCCCGGGGACTTACAGGAAAAGGTTGACCCCTACCTGCGCCCCATCTATGACGCCTTGTATGATATATTAAGTATTGATACCTTTCGGAAATATGTGGAAAGGGGGATTATCGAGGTGGCCCCCCTGGCCTATATGAGGGGGCGAACCTTGGATGATTCCTTCATCCTCCTGGATGAAGCACAGAACACCACCCCGGAACAGATGAAGATGTTTCTCACGCGAATGGGATTTAGCTCTAAAGTTGTTGTTACCGGTGATATTACCCAAATAGATTTGCCGCGGGGGAAGTACTCCGGCCTGGAGGAAGCCCAGTATATTTTTACAGATATACCGGGAATTTCCATTGTCTACCTAACGAAGAGGGATGTGGTTCGACACCCACTGGTACAGCGTGTTATCAAGGCCTATGAGGATTATGAAAAGTTACAGAAGAAGGCCCCCGTGGGGGAGGAAATTTCCCCCTCCTAGGGGGAGGTTCTAGTCATGAGTAGGGAGGTTTAATCCGTGGGGATTTTATCCAGCCTAAAAAATTATATATCCGACTCCCTGCCGGGCCGGATCTTGTGCTCCTCCCGCATAAGGCGCTGGCTCTTATCCCTGTTGGTATTTTTAGCCGTTACTGCTATTTTGGCCATGGATTTTTACCAGGTACAGAAGTTGGAAATTGGTATGCCCAGTCCTGCCGATTTTCGGGCTTCTAGGACGGTGGACTATATAGATGAAGGGAAAACAGAAGAGCTACGGGAAATGGCCGCCCGCATGGTGGAACCCGTTTACGATCCGGATTTGGTTGTCAACAATGAGGTCCAGGCGGAGTTGAGCCAGTTCTTTATAAGTGTTGAGGAAATCCGCTCCCAAAATGACCTGGAAGATTCTGAAAAGCTGGAGCAACTGGCCGCTGAATTTTCTGCCCCCCTTTCCCAACCAGTCCTCAAAATACTCCTCACCCTTGATGAACAAAGGCTGGATTTTTTGCAGAGCAAGGCCAAGGAGTTGATCCAGGCGGCCTTGCAGGGGGGAATTAGGGAACATGAACTAAAGGATGAGCAGGAACGGCTAAAGATAGAAGTACAAAATCTGTCCTTGACCAGTGAGGAAACCGAACTCCTCACTGCAATTACAAGGGGGAGCATCAAACCCAACCTGGTTTTCAACGAGGAAGAAACAGAAAGGCAGCGCAGCAAGGCCCGGATGAATGTTCAACCTGCCAGAAAAACCATTGTGCAAGATCTGCCCATTGTCAAAAAGGGGGAGATAATTACCCCTGAGCATATGGAACAGTTGGAGGCCCTAGGTCTGCAGCGTAGGGTAGAAAACAATAGGGCTCGCATAGTGGGCTTGGCTGTTTTAATCTTGGTTATGATGATCATGGGTTCGGTTTACCTTTATTTGTTTAAAGGGGATATCTACAGATCCGAGAGCCTCCTGGCCCTCCTGGGGTTAATCTTAATTGTTAATCTTTTGCTGGCCAAGCTCCTGACCTTAATACCCAATCCCCTTTATGGTTATTTAATCCCGGTGGCTGCCGGCTCCATGCTGGTTGCCATTCTTTTGGACAATCACCTGTCTGTCTTGTTTACCATTGTTATGGCCTCATTTGTGGGTCTTATCTTGGGGGAGGATCTAAACTACGCCCTCATTGCAATGGTAGGGGGATTGGTGGGTACCTTTAGCGTTTCCAGGCTCCACCAGCGTTCCCACCTTACCAGGGCGGGGCTTTTGGTTGCCGCTGGCAATTTGACTGCCATCATTGGCATAGGTCTATTTATGGCCCAGCCCTGGCAGGATGTGTCCCTATCTAGCCTCCTGGGGATAATTAATGGAGTATTATCGGCCGTTTTGACCATTGGTTTATTGCCTTACCTGGAGAATAGCTTTGGCCTCACCACTGCCGTAACCTTACTGGAATTAGCAAACCCCAACCATCCACTCTTGAAGCGGCTTCTTTTGGAAGCCCCCGGAACCTATCACCATAGCATATTAGTTGGCAATTTAGGTGAGGCAGCGGCGGAGGCCGTGGGAGCTGATTCGCTTTTGGTCCGGGCCGGTGCCTATTATCACGATGTGGGAAAGCTAAAGCGGCCTTATTTTTTTATTGAAAATCAATTATCCAAGGATAATCCCCATGACAAGATTGCAGCCAACTTAAGTGCCCTAATTATTACCTCCCATGTTAAGGACGGCTTGGAGCTGGCCCATAAGCACCGTCTACCCCAGGTGATAAGGGATATTATCGGCCAGCACCATGGTACCACCTTACTAACCTACTTTTACAATCAGGCCTTGGGGGAGGGCAAGGAACAAAAGGTTGCGGAGGGGGACTTCCGCTATGTGGGGCCCAAACCCCAGACCAAGGAGGCCGCCATTGTTATGCTTGCCGATTCAATAGAGGCTGCAGTCCGCTCCCTGGGCAAGCCAACCCCCAATAGAATTGAGGGCATGGTGCATAAAATAATCAAGGAAAGGCTCCATGATGGTCAACTTGAGGAATGTGATTTAACCTTCCGGGATTTAAGTGCCATAGCCGCTGCCTTTGTTAAGGTATTGGCGGGAATTTACCACAGCCGGATTGAGTATCCCCAAAGGGTGGGGCCGGCAACGGAAAGGGAGGAGAAAGGTGCAGGCCCCAATTCTAGATTGGCAAAAAAAGGTGCAGTATCCCCCCCAACTGGTGAAACTGCTGAAGCGGGCAGTTGAAATAGTACTGGAAAAGGAAGGATTGCCCCCGGGGGCGGAGGTTAGTATTGTTTTGGTTGATGATGAGCAAATCCGCACTTACAACGCCCACTATAGGGGTATTGATAAGCCCACTGATGTACTGTCCTTTCCGCAGTTTGCCCCGGGCGAAAACCCAGAAATGGAAATGGGGGAATACCCCCTGGGCGATATTATGGTCAGCCTGGAAAGGGCGGCGGTACAGGCTGCGGACCATGGTCACAGCCTGACTAGAGAGGTGGTATACCTAGTTGTTCATGGCCTGTACCACCTTTTGGGCTATAGGCACGAATCTCCCCCACAGCAAAGGGTGATGCGGGCCCGCGAAAAAAGAACCCTTTCCCATCTAGGGTTGGAGGAAGATATGTGAGAACAAGAAATTTTATCCAAAGCCTGAGTTATGCCTTGGAGGGGCTCCGTTACGCCCTCCGAAGTCAACGTAATATGCGAATTCATGCCCTTATGGCTCTAGTGGTACTTTTTCTGGCCTTTATTCTGGGCTTTAGCCCCTTGGAACTGGCCATACTGCTTTTGACCATTGTCCTGGTCCTGGGGGCTGAATTGCTTAATACTGCCATTGAGGCAACCGTTGACCTTTGTACAGAGGAATACAATTACCTGGCCCAAAGGGCAAAAAACGTTGCTGCCGCTGCGGTGTTGGTTTGCGCCTTCTTTGCCGCGGCCATTGGCTGTTTTCTTTTTGGCCCCCGCGCGGTGGCACTGTGGGCTTTATTGGGCCGGTGAATCGTCCCTTGGCTCAATTGTTCCCAGTGGATAATAATTTACCCCCTATAGTGAAAACCTTTAAAATAATCGGGGCCTGGGGAAGGAATCATTGTTGCCATAGCGAAGTACTCTATAGAAGTGCCAATTATTAAACAGGTCTCTTTGTTCTAACAACCACGGTTGGATTTACCTCTTTGAAGGGGGGTGATGACGGGATAAGGGTAAAAGGGTTAGTCCTAGGTTAGAAGGGAATTATTAAAAGGGGGTTTCAAAGAAAAAATGTTTAAAACGAATCGTATGCTGATGATTTTAATGGCCTTGGTCCTGATGGGAGCCTTAATCGTTGGCTGTACGCCTGCGGACGGAAATGGTGATGAGGGTGAAGTGGAAGCTGAAACGATATTTATCTCCATTGCCACGGGTGGAACCGGAGGAGTTTATTATCCCTTGGGTGGAGCCATGGCCAAGATATTCAATGAAAACATAGAAGGTGCCAATGCCAACGCTGAGGCCACTGGGGCTTCCATCGCCAATATCCAGCTTGTGGAGGATGGCGATGCTCAGTTGGCCTTGATTCAAAATGACATTTCCTATTATGCCTATGAAGGCATTGAGATGTACGAAGACAAGGGCAAGCAGGAATCAGTCCGTGGGATGGCTACAGTATATCCCGAGACCATTCAAATTGTTGCCCATGGTGATTCCGGGATCGAATCAGTTGAGGACATGGTGGGTAAAAAGGTAGCCGTCGGTGATGTGGGTAGTGGTACAGAGGCCAACGCTCGCCAGATTTTGGCAGCCCACGGCATTACCTATGATGACATTACCCCCGACTACCTCTCCTTTGCCGAGGCTGCTGATAACCTGCGGGACGGCCATATTGATGCGGCCTTTATTACCGCCGGTTTCCCCACAGCCGCCATCACTGAAATTACCCAAGTAAGTGATGTTAAGATAGTGCCAGTTGCCCAAGACATAGTTGATGCCCTGAAGGTAGACTACCCCTTCTACACGGGAGTGGAAATTCCCGCTGGGACCTACAGGGGTCAAGATGATGATGTAAATACCGTCGCAGTTATGGCCATGTTAGTTGTGCCAGCCGATATGGATGAGGAGCTGGCCTACAGTATGACCAAGGCCCTCTTTGAAAACCTGGATGTATTGGCAGCCGCCCATGACCGTGGCGCTGACCTCAAGCTGGAATCTGCCCTGGATGGAATGTCCTTACCCTTGCATCCGGGTGTACAAAAGTATTTTGATGAAGTAATGTAAGGAGGAATGCCGGGCATTGGGGTTCCCCCAATGCCCGGAAATTATTATTGTGAAAAGGCTAGTAATTTTACTTTCTTTTGGCCTTTGCCTTCTTTACCTTCTGCAGCCCCTTTCTTACCTGCGGGTGCTTGAGGTATCGGGAGGGCAGGTTATAGTTTTGCAACCGCTAGAAAGCGGGCGGGAGTTTGCCTTGCTTTACACCCACTCGGTGCATAAATCTCCTGTGATAGAAGTATTTTCAATACAGCCCCCCCGGGGGCTTTATCTTAAAAGGACAGGGTTTAAAGATTTTGGTGTGGGTATTCCATATTCCACCCCTCATAAATTTACCATGGACAAGGATGACTTCTTTTGGATCGAGGACATTGATGAACCACTGGGGAGTTTTACCCTCCGGGTGCAGGAAATTCCACAACAGCGCTTAGTTTTTGGTGAGAGGGAAATTAACCTGCTTGAGCTTACTCCGGCGGGCTCTTTAGTTAAGATTGAGGCCGTAATGGGGTCGCGGCTCAAACTTTGGGTAAAGGAGAGGGTTAAATGGTAAAGGGGAAAAATGATGAAATAAAGGTGGATGAGCTGCTGCAGCAGTATGATGCTGAGGCTTCCCGCCTGCGCACCCCCACGGGGCTTGTGGCAACTCTTATTTTTCTAATAGCAGTGGCCATGGCTTTGTTCCACCTTTATACGGCTGGATTTGGGATTTTGCAGGCCATGAAGCAGCGGGCAGTGCATATTAGCTTTTCCTTTGTTCTGGTTTTCCTTCTCTATCCGATTTCCAAGAAGTCCGATAAGAGTGGGGTGCCATTTTATGATTACTTGCTGGCGGCCCTTGGTGTTTCCATAGGTGCTTACATTCTTTTCAATTATAATCAATTGGTACTGCGGGCTGGCAACCCGACCCAGATGGATTTGGTTATGGGCTTTTTTGCCATCCTCTTGGTTTTGGAAGCCACTCGGCGTTCCATTGGCCCTGAACTGCCCATCGTGGCAATAGCCTTTCTTCTCTATGCCTATTTTGGGCCCATGCTGCCGGGCCTCCTTGGCCACAGGGGTTACGACCTAAGACGGATAATTTATCATACCTATCTTACTACTGAGGGGATCTTCGGAACCCCCATGTCGGTGTCCTCAACCTATGTCTTTTTGTTCATTCTTTTTGGTGCTTTTTTGGATAAAACCGGTGTGGGCAAGTTCTTTATCGACATGGCCTTTAGCCTTACAGGCCATATGCGGGGGGGGCCGGCCAAGACGGCGGTAGTTGCCAGCTGCCTTATGGGTTCCATCTCCGGAAGTTCAGTTGCTAACACCGTGACAACCGGTGCATTTACCATACCCCTCATGAAAAGGGTGGGCTACAAACCCCATTTTGCCGGGGCCGTCGAGGCGGCAGCCTCTACTGGAGGGCAGATAATGCCTCCGGTTATGGGTGCAGCAGCCTTTATAATGGCGGAATTTACCGGAATTCCTTACTTGGAAATAATTATTTCTGCCGCCATACCGGCCATATTGTATTATTTGGCTGTGGGTACCATGGTTCACTTTGAAGCCTGTAAGTTGGGCTTAAAGGGGGTTTCCCGCAGCGAACTACCCCAAGCCCGGGATGTCCTTGTGAAAATATACCTGCTGCTACCGGTGGTCTTTATAATCTACTTTTTGGTGCGGGGTTTCACCCCCTTTAAAGCTGCCTATTGGGGAATTATAGGTACAGTTATTATAGGCATCGTTGATGTTATTGTTGAATACTTTTTACACCATGAGGGACAAATCAATGCTCGGCAATACATTGAAAGCATGATCGATGCCCTGGCCGATGGGGCAAAGGGTGCGGTATCCGTTGCCATGGCCTGTGCAACGGCCGGGATTGTTGTAGGTGTGGTGACCTTGACCGGATTGGGTCTGAAGGTGGCCACCCTCATTATCACCCTGGCAGGTGGCAACTTGCTACTGACACTTTTCTTTACCATGGTTGCTTCCATTATTTTGGGCATGGGCTTACCCACAACGGCTAAGTACATCGTCTTGGCCACCATGGCGGCACCGGCCCTAACCCAACTGGGCGTACCCCTTATGGCCGCTCACCTCTTTATCCTATACTTTGGTGTTATTGCCGATGTTACTCCCCCGGTGGCCTTGGCGGCTTATGCCGGGGCGGGAATTGCCGGAGCCAATGCCATGCAGACGGGCTTTACTGCTCTCAAGTTGGCCCTGGCTGGTTTTCTCATTCCCTTTGTCTTTGCCTTGTCTCCAGACCTACTTCTAATTGAAACTACGGCCCTGGATGCTACCTTTGCCTTTGTAAGTGCTTCCATAGGAATTGTGGCTCTGGCAGCTGCCGTGGAAAATTATCTCCTCACCTATTGTAAATTCTTTGAACGCATCTTGCTTTTAGCAGCCGCCTTGGCCCTGATTAACCCAGGCCTTTATACAGACGCCTTTGGTGTCGTTGTTTTAGGTGGCACCTTAATATTACAACATCTGCGGCGGAAAAAAGAAGAGGAGGCGGGCATACCGGTATAAATGAAGCAGGAGGAAATGGGTTTCGCCCCCGCCTAGTCCGTTGATAAATTAAATCTAGGGGGCGATTAGTAAGGATGTGGTACTGATTAACAGGGCCGGCTCGGGGATACTGGGGCCGGCTCCTTGTATGTCTGCCAAGCTGGATAAATCATTGTATTTAGCCGGGGCCTGTGATATAATTTTTTACAGAAATGGCATCAGATCGGGTTTTTAATTACTAGTGTGAGGTGTACATTTTAGTGCGGACACAACTGCAGCAGCAGGGTTATCTTTCCCGGACAATTGTCATTTTTGTCATTATCTTACTTCTTTTAAACAGTGCTGTTCTTCTTTGGGTGGTTGGTCTTTTTGATCTCCCCTGGGCAATGGGACAAAAGGGTAGTGATAGGGAGCAGCTCCGGCTAGGGGCGCTTTTTATCTCTGATTATGTCCAGAACCAAGCGGAAAATGCGGGTGTTGAAAAGAAAACAGCGGTGCGGGATATTTTAGCCAAGTTCCGCTTTGAAATTGAACAGGCCAGTCGTCCGGAGGAATTTGCCCAGATTATCCTTAAATATGGGCGGGAGGCCCAGGATATTATCCTCCGTGAGCAAGAAAACCAACGGTGGGAGTTGGCCCTGGCCCTGGTGAGGCAGGAACCATATTTGCGGGAAATGACCGGTGAGGCAACTATAACCATAGGCTGGCAGGAGGAAATGGGTATTGAGATCCGAGACCCGGCCAACCTACTTTCCCCGAAAATTAAGGAACAGATCAGAGAACATGAGGATCTGCAGCGCTTATCCCAGGTAATTGAAATTCATGTTGTGGATGGGAAACCAGAGCTAATTTCCCCCATTTCCATACTAGAACGTTTAAAGTGGTTGGAGCATGAGGTAGACTCCCTGCGCCTCAAGCTGCAGGAAAG
>JAAYSG010000097.1 GCA_012518435.1 Bacillota bacterium | reverse complement strand
GGAACATGGCATCTAATACCTTACCTGCCACA
The DNA here is from genome assembly GCA_012518435.1 of Bacillota bacterium. GTDB lineage: Bacteria > Bacillota > DTU030 > DTU030 > DTU030 > JAAYTH01. The sequence continues at coordinate 1,618 of JAAYSG010000097.1, read as the reverse complement.
ATGTCAAACCCTTGGCGGGGGCCGTAGGCCCCGCCAGGCAGCGGTCCCTCCCATCCCGGATTTTGGCCACATCAGCCGCAGCTAATCGCCCCCTTCCCACCTCCACCAGGGTTCCCACAATGGCCCTGGCCATTTTATAAAGGAATCCATCGGCTTCCAGATAGAGATGCCAAAGGGGATGCTGGGAAAAATCCCATTCCAGGCGCTTCAGACTACGGATGGATGTCTTTACCAAGGAGCCTGCCGCCCGAAAAGATGTGAAATCATGTCGCCCCAGTAAATGTTGCCCAGCCTGGAGAATAGCATCCGGATCCAATTTATAAATGGGATGCCAGGCAAAGCGGTTATAGAAAACATTGGGGTACTGACCACAATCCAAGGTATAACGATAAAGTTTCGTCTTGGCGGAGCGGCGGGCATTAAAGTCGGGGGGAACCTCCTCTGCCTCCCGAATAATAATATCCTCCGGCAGGCAGCTATTTAGGGCCTTGGGCAGGCGTTCTAGGGGTATGGAAGATGTACTGGTAAAGTTAACCACCTGCCCCCAGGCATGCACCCCAGTATCGGTGCGGCCGGCCGGTGTTACCCGGGCGAATTCCTTTGTTACCTTTTTTATGGCACCCTCAACCAGTTCCTGAATGGTAAGGGCATTTTCCTGCAGTTGAAAACCATGATAGGCGGTTCCGTCATAGGACAAAAGAAGTTTAATATTGCGCACCATAGCACATCCCTTTACAAGCATAGGCGTTCGTAGATGGCGAAAATAACCAAAAGCCCCATCAGTGTTAGTGCATAGTAATCCCGCTTTTTCATTTCCAATTGCTTCATACGGGTTCTGCCTTCCCCACCCCTATAGCAACGGGCCTCCATAGCCATGGCCAATTCATCGGCCCGCCTAAAGGCACTGATAAAAAGGGGTACCAAGAGGGGTACCATACCCTTGGCCCTCTGGACTATATTTCCACTTTCAAATTCAGCCCCCCTGGCCATTTGGGCCTTCATGATCTTGTCCGTCTCCTCCAAGAGGGTGGGTATAAAGCGCAGGGCTATGGTCATCATCATGGCCAGTTCATGGGCCGGCACACCAATGGTCTTGAAGGGATTCAACAGCCTTTCAATACCGTCTGTTAGGGCAATGGGTGAGCTGGTAAGGGTAAGGAGGGATGTGGTCAAAACCAGCAGCAGCAGCCGCCAACCCATGAATAGCCCCTGTCGCAGCCCTTCCTCAGTTAAGCGCAAAAATTTCCACCGCCAGATTTCCACACCGGGGGTAAGAAAGAAGTTTAGGAGAACGGTAAAGGCTAAAATATAGTAAAGGGGCTTCAAACCCCTAAGGACAAAGGATGTCGGGATCCGGGAAAGGATAATTATAATAATGCTAAACAAAGTCAGTATCAGGTATCCCTCAGGGCCAGAAGCAATAAACAGGGCCAAGATAAACGCCATTGCTCCCAATATTTTTGTCCGGGGATCTAAAAGGTGGATAAGGGAATCCCCGGGGATATACTGCCCAATGGTTATATCCTTAAGCATGGACTTTACCCCTTTTCCGCTGCAAATATCCGCCTATTTCCCGGTGGGCTTCCTCCACTGTCAGAACGTCGGATTTCAAGGTGGG